>NZ_AZSV01000028.1:0-49372 GCF_000582595.1 Pseudomonas sp. BAY1663 | reverse complement strand
CAAGCCCCGAAACATGGGGCCTCTAGCGGAAAAGGTTGTTGAAAGTTGCTGAAAATATGTCCCGGTTAGTCGGGGTTTCAGCAACATTCCAGCAACCTTTTTTGTTTCCCCTCTCAGCCCGTCCGGGCAATCTCAATTCCCCGCCAAAACTATTTCAATCTTTCGCTTGCATAGGAACAATGTTCCACTTATAGTTAACCCATGCCAGCCACAACGGCGAGGCGAACCGAAGGAGAGACACCATGCGCACCCCATTCCAGTTCGGAAAAACTACTGTTTCCATGGTCCGCGCAGAGCTGAGCGCTGCCGACCTCGGGATTGCCGGTCCAAAATCTGGCAAGGTTGTCGCTGTCGAGTGGCGGGTTATCTACACCAAAGACGGACGCGACAGCATCCATATCGTGCGAGCTACCGAGGCTGAGGCTGATGCCGACATGGATGCGATCAGGAGCGAGGCCGTCAATGAAGCCTGACGCCTCAAGCCACAATCCAGACCCTCGCTACCTGCGCGGGCTGGTTGAGCGCAGCAGCCTGAGCCAGCGCCGGATCGCTGAGCTGCTAGGCATCACCGACCGGGCTATGCGCTACTACCTGAGCGATGAGGTGAGCGCGACGTTCAGGCCGGCACCCTACCCTGTTCAGTTTGCGCTGGAGTGTTTGGCATCGAGCGAGTCATAGGCCCGCTCACATGCCCTACCCGCTACTCCACGCCGATCAGCTTCTGCCGCCAACTCTCGACCTGCTCGCTCCACCTCGATGAACAGGTCGGCGAGCACATCGACGGCACTGGCGGCTGCCTGGCCTCGCTGGGCAGCGATGGCATTGCAGGTGGCGCCACGGGAGGCGCGTAGACGGTCGATCTCCCGCTGCAGCCCGCCAGCGCGCTCATCAGCATTGCGAGCATCAGCGCTCGCCCGCTCCAACTCTCCCCTCGCATCATTCCGTATCCCCTCGAATTCACGTTGTCGGCGCTGCTCCTCTGCGCGTGCGGCCGCCTCGGCAGTCGCCACCTGCCCGGCCAGATCGGCGCGTTCGGTTGCCCAGTCGGTTTTGAGCTGCGCCAGATCGCTCTGCAGCCCAGCCACCCGCCACTGCTGAACCCCGGCGACCAGCACCAGGGCGAGCACCCACCAGGCCCAGCTGGGGACCAGCTTTGCCCAGGCGGTCATTGCGCATCCTCAAACATCGCCCTCTCGGCGGCGCGGCGCTTGACCAGCCCTGGAAGAATTTTTCCACCGCCATGCACCCACCGGTCGAACTGAACGGCGGCTCCCGCATAGTCCCCGGCGTTGAGCTTGCGTAGCAGCGTCGAGTCGCGGAATGCGGTGCCGCCGATGTTGAATACCAGCGAGGCCAGTGCATCGAACTGGTGCTGGCAAAGATGAACCGTGACGTAACGCTCGACGTCCCGCTCTGCGCCGTGCAAGTCCTCACGCAGGAACTGGACAGCTTGATCTGCGGTGATGGTCATTCCGGGCTTTACGCCCTTGGTATGGCCGTATCCAATGGTGGGGATACCAGCGCCATCATCGTAGGCGCGCAGCCGCAGCCCCTCGAACCGCTTGATGAGGTCAATGCCTCGTTGTGAGGTTTGCATGGTCACTCCTTTGTATGGCGGGCAGGCAGCATCGCGAGAGCGGGCGCGATGGCCTGGGCGCGGATCTCGTTAAGGGTCATGATTCCTCCGGGCATAAAAAAGCCCGCCAGGGCGGGCTAGGTGTAACCAATTACCATTTGAATGGTCCGCCAACCAGGCGACGATGCACCAGGGCTAAACGACCAAGTGCCCTGCACATCTGTTTCGTTAACTGCTTCGCGTGTTGCGCAGGCCACACGCAAAGGCAAGAAAGGCGATGATGCCGCCGACCTGAGATCCCATCCAGGGGAAATTGAAACTCCTGCAGGGATGTCTCCGTTTACACTTGATCTAGTAACGGCAGCAATCAAATACTGCCCGCGATTTGAAGGAGACGACTCAGGCATGGATATAGCTGTGTCTGATGAGGTGCCACTCTCTGAGGCGTGGCTGAGAATCGAGAGCGGGCTTGATCCTCTGAGGATGGTGTAATGAACAACAAATTGAGCGTTTGAAGACATTGTCCAGGTATGTGAGCTGCCAGGGTCTCCTGATGTTGCGGTCTTGAAGTAGACGCTAAGCTGCTGAGACCCTGAACCGTTTACACCGTTAAAATAAAATGTCCAACCAGATGGCGCAGTTACTGCAGTTGAGTGGTTTACTGTGGCGACCATTAAATCGCCTTCTGCAGCCGAAGTTGGGACAAACATTGAGCGTGAGCTTGATGACCCGCCTATAGTTGAATGATCGCCGATCACAAAATCAACTGTCTGAATTGGAAGAGGCAATAACCCACCACCAGTTGCGCCGAATCGATACGGGTTCAAAAGCATCAGACTTTCACCCCTATCAACGCGACCTTGAGGCCAGTTGCGGTGCCGTCGCCAATCTGGTCGATGTCGATAGTGATCTCAGCGTCATCAGCCAAGTTTGCATCGGAGATGACGGCCGCAGTCGCCGCCGTAGTACTGGTCTTTTCGGTGTTGTCGATGGTCAGCTTGGTGCTGAGTATCGACGTGCCGCCCTCGTTGATGTCGATGGTCAGAATCGAGCCGCTGCTCTGCGCCGTAGTCAGCGAGGCACGCACGGCTGAAAGCGTGAAGGCAAACGGCATGCGGAAAGTTACTTTGGCGGCGCCAGTTGCAAGCGCGGTAGTCTCGTCGCTGCACGCGATTATGATCGACTGCGTGACGGTCGCGTCGTTATCGGCATAGGTGGGAACTCCGCTAACAACCTTTAGAACCTGGCCGTTTGTTCCGACCGCCAGGCGAGTTGCTGCCCCGCCTGTGCCGCCAACGATGATGTCACCAGGTGTCGTCATCGGGTTGGCAAAACCGGTGCCACCGGCTAGAGAGGTGCCGTCTGCGCGCGTGTAATCAGTACATCGCCAGTTGCCTGAGCCGAGGCTTACGAACTCGGCAACGTCGCCGGCCGCAGTGATGATGTTCCCACCAGTTGGCAGGATTAGAGATGTGGCGTTGTGGGTGATCGTCAGAGCACCCTGGAAGATCAGTACTCGTTTGGCGCCACTTGCAATGGTTCCCAGCGATGTGATCGTCGTCGTGCCACTGATACTGATCGTGTTGGCAGCAGCGGCGCCGATGTTGACGGTCGAAGCCGAGGCCAGCGTAACGATGGGCGCCTCATTGAGGGCTGTGGACAGCGTGCCACCGGTGAATACCGAGCTTGGCAAGATAGTCCAGGCGCTGCCGGTGTACTTGTAGTATTCGTCCTCGTCGTTGACGTGCAGAAGCATCCCTTCGCGCGGAGTGACATAGGTCCAGGCATTCACGCTACTCAGCCAGTAGGCAAGCTGGTTTTCTCGGCCTGCCCATGCGCCAGTTGCCGTCGCCGTGATGATGTACAGGGAGCCGTTCGTTGGCGAACCTGGCGGCGTTGCGAGACGATCAGTAACAGCCCCCTGGACAAGCTGATCAAGCCGCGCAAGCGCCTCGTTGACGTTAAGGTAGTTTGCCTGGCCGTTGGCCGTCTCGGTGAGTCCGAGCTTGTTGGTAGTCACAGAGTCACCTCATAGGCATAGCCGCGCCCTACCACAGCACTAAGCTGGTAGATGCGGAATGTGATCGAAGATTGTGCAGAGCCGAAGTCAGTTACCTGATTGGCCGCGGAATACGTGAAGCTTGGCGACGTGACGCTGATTGTTCGCACCACGGCCGAACCGTTCATTACGTCGATCTGGTAGGACTCGCTGGCTTCACCGACTGGAGCCTCTACACCGTTCGTCCACCAGCTACTGCTCAGCCGGCTGCGACGTGTGAAGGCGCCCGTGAAGTTGCCGGAACCGTCGCGCGATCCACGCCCATGCACTGGGCTCAGGCACTCAAGGTTTACCCCGCGATAGGCAAACTGCACACTGTCGGCGTCATCAATGCTCTGTCCAGCAGTGACAGCACGATAGGTACGATCAATGCCAATTGACTCGACCGCCATACCGATAAAGGCGTTGTCTGGATCGTCCAGCAGGATGAACCAATCGCCCTCCTGGTGCAGGCCAGTCGCCCACTCAGTTCCCTTGTCGCCGCGCACGAAGTTGCTGACGGTATAGTTGCCATCTGTTCCGAGTGATGCCGTCTGGAAGCGCACAATCTCCCAGCGACCGTCCGCGCCGTATGCAGCGAAGTTTGCACCGGTCAGCATTTGGTCGCGAGTGATGCTCTCCAGCTGGCCAGAGCGCAGTTCAACCGAAAGCGTGCGCTGATCGATCAGAGTGCATGGCGAAGACGGCAGCGTGTTACGAGCGGTGCCTATCGTGCTGCTTCCTTGGAATCCCTGAATGTCGCTCCAGGTCTGGCCCTTGTCGCTTGACCTGAACATGGTTGCGCCAGGCCAGGACGTGGAGTCGCCGCAGACCGCTGAAACGAAGCCAACAGCGTTCTGGATCGTCTCGTCGATGACGGGAATATCGAGCACCACTAGGGTGCTATCACCATCGAGTTCGACAGTCCCGTCAGGCGGAACACCTTCTGTTCCAGTCGCATCCGGCGCATACAGCGCAGCGCGATTCGGCCTTGCATTCACCGATAAAACGCCGTCAGCACCGCTTTTCACCGCCGCAAATCGCACTTCAAACAAGCTGCCGTCTTTGTCCTCAATCGTTACAACATCAGCCGGCTCTAGATCGCTGTGGATTGGTGGCAGGGTAATGCTGTACTCGTTGCGCTCAAGCCATGGAAGGAAGGTCAAAACCTCGGCCACACCTGCCGCCTCGTCGGCGTTCAGCACTAGCGGCAACTCACGATCAACGCGGTTTACTGCAGCTGTGTTCAGGCGCTCGGCGTACTGCTCGGAAATCGCATATTCGCGCGCTGCATCCATATACTTGATATTGGTCTTGGCCGGCAGCTGCGAATCCATCTCGCGCGAGTCGGCCAGCATTGCAACAGCCTCACCAGTGCTTGCGCCAAGATCCTGCCAAGGAATAGTCCTGACGCTGTTCTGGCCCCGAGGGACAAAGCGAATTTCATAACCGGATGGCACAACGTCAAACGGATATGCTGCCTGCAGAGGCTCAAGCGCGGATCTGATCGTTCCTCCAGACACATGGAAGCCGCGAACAGTGCTTGTCAGCAGGCTTGTATCCAGATCAGAGCTTGAGATCAGCGACGACAGCCCGCACTCAATTTGAACGACCTCGGCCAGCGGCACTGTAGATCCAAATGGAACAGCCCATTGAATGAATCTCCTACCAGCTATCGCGCCTTGGTAATCATTGAGCATTATCAGGCCTGACATTCCGCCGATCATTGCACTGATGGCCACGTTGTACTCAAGGTACTTAATGCCGTTTCTGATGCATGTGATGCGGATGTTTGTGTCGCTGTTCTTGTATGCAATGTACAGAACACCGTTTAGGTAGTACGGACAAACAGGTGAAGCAATTCCACCAGTACCAGTTATGTCCGGATAGTATCCGGACCCTAGCGTGACAGAATACGTCTGAACCTGCGAGAAATTTTCATCAAGAACATTATAAATTAGAGTTCCCGACGTAAACCGTATTTCGAAAGGCGACGTACCTGCAGTTGAGCCAAAAAATCCCGCTGCAACAGCAACGATTTCCGTTGTGGCTCCGTAAATGCTTTCGTCGTTTACATACGCCTTTGCAAAGCTCGAAAGAGCGCCTGGAGATATCGCCGGTGAAATCATCATCCGATAATGTTCGCCAACATCCCAAAACCATTGCATTGAACCAACACCCTGAGTGTTGGCAATGTACCTGCCATCATCTGCTGCCGCGATTTTATCGTTAGACAACCTGCTTGAATTGTATTGACCCCAGGCTCTGCGTCATAGCTTATTGCTGACTCCCAGGCGCCAGACTTTTCTACAGCATTAATATAATCGACCCTGTCATATGATTTTCCAAACTTCAAAGATGCAACAGTTAAGCTGCTAAACGTGCTTGACGTTGTGTATTTGAAGTTCTCAAGATTGCTATCAAACGCCACGCCAGCAATCTGAGTAAACGGTGGGATGCCATTTGGCGTAACGCTCATCACGACATTAACCGTCTCAAGCTGACGGTTTTTGATTATCTCGACTTTGAACTGAGCGCCTGAAGCGTGTTGCCATAGTCAGCAAGCTGGAAATCGTAGAAAACGAGATACGCGATACCGCGAAATGCCGAGGCGTTGCCAACGCCGACATTGGCCTCATATCGAGGGTCTGGAAGCTGATTGTCTGTACCGCGATACAGGCGCCATCCGGCAGCGCTTCGGTTTGACGCAATGATGGTGTCGAGATCAGACGACGAGTTGTTGTAGATCAGTTTGTCTGAGCACCATATGCGCCGCACTGCATCTATCTCGCCCTCACAAAGCGCCAGGGCGAATGTTGCTGAGTAGCTGTAGGTTTTGACAGTCGTCTTGCTGCCGCCGCCCTTCCCTCCTTGCTTTTCCTTACGCACGGTTTCACGTAAGCGGTTGTTCTCCAGCCAGATGATGTTCCCCGATATGCCAACGGTTCCGTAAACACGCGGCAGGAATGCACCATAGGTGCTGGTCTGGATCGATAGATCAGAGAGGCGCGGGCCTTCTACGGTTGGGCCTTTAGGTGGGTCAAGGGCGGCTCCAACGCCGGCACCCAGTGCGGCGCCCTGCAGCGCGCCCATTGGGCCGCCAACATAGAACCCAACTACGGCACCGACGATACCGCCAACTATCTGACCGCCAGAACTCATAGCGTGCCCTCAAAGCGGTAGACGTGAACGATACGCGCGCGCCACATGCTGGATATCCGGTGCTCTACAACGCTGCCGGCGTGCTCGTAGGAATGGATCATGGTTTCGCCGGCATGGATCGCTATGTGCTGCGGGGCGCCTTCAAACTTCATCAGGAGCACATCACCCTCGCGCGCATCGTCCTTTGGCACTCGGGCAAGGAAAGGCTGGCGGTCAATGCATTGCACCAGCAGCCCTTTATAGGGATTGCGCCCGTATGCCGGCTCGTCCTCGACAGGCAAACCAAAGGCACGACAGACCAGTACAAATACCCCGGCGCAATCCACGCCAACACCAGGCGCGCGCCCTTGGTGCCGGAAAGGCGTGTCGATCAGTTCGCGGGCGGCGGCGACGATATCTGCGGTTTTCATTTCCGGCCCCTTTGCTGATAGACGGAAGGAGATGGCAAGTGATCCTGGCCGCCGTAGTTGACCTTGTTGCTGTACTTGTCTTTGCACGCTGCAGGCGTCTTGCGGCACCCGGGGATCATTTCGTACTCGTCGCCTATCTCTGGCAGATAGAACATCGCCTCATGCAGTAGGATCGTGCCGTTTGAGGTGTAGGCCTTGATTTCCAGCGGCTTCAAGCCAGCGTTAGGCCCGGTCGTGAAGCGAATCGCGCCGTAGGCGAACCAGTCATTGGCTTCGGCCCTGGCGGAGTCGCGGAAATGGTATTGATCGGTGACCGAAGTCAGCGTGCCGGTGACCTTGAAGTCGGCCAGCGCAGGGCCGTCAGGGTTGGCGCGTGGTCCGGTGCACCGGCTCTGAGATACAGGCAGGGTTCGCCCATCAAGCGTCTCATCAAATAGCGTCCACGGGCATGACGGCGAGAACGAGCGGCCGACCGACTGGCTCAGCACGTCAATTGCACCCATGATCTGGACCGTATAGCGGTCGTCGTCCGTGTTTACTTTGCCGAAGAATCCAAGTCCGATGGGCTCTTCGTCCTCAATCGGATCGGCCCAAGATGTGGCAAACAGGTAAACGCGCGCGTTGTCGTAGACGCCGGCTTTGAGGGCGTCACGGCTAATCGCACCCAGCTGCAGGATTCCCTGCAGATCCAGGCTCTGGCTGGCGAAGGTGGTCGTGGCGTCAATCCCGGAGAACTCATACCCGCTTTCGGTCAAGTAGATCTGGCCATTGCTCATGGCCAGGTCTACCGGGTAGCCGGCCAGGCGCACTATCGGCGAATCGTTGGCCGGCTCAATGCGGACGCAGTAAACCCGCGTCTGCCAGTCTGCGACGTGTGATTTCATGGAATGGGCTCAGGGGTTGAGTATTTCGACAAGGCGCAGGGTGCCGGCGCCGTATACCGAGTTACCGAGGGAAGAAACGCGAAAGGAAGAATCAAACGCCGCTGGAATATCAAACTCACAACCACCGGTGACGATGTCTGTTCCGGTATCCAGCGGATGTGTCTGCAGCGTTCCGCCGCTGACATAGGCACTGAACAGAGCAGTATTGATGTTCACCGTTACCTGGTTGCTGCTGGGCTTGGCCACGATGACCCCGCGTAGGCCGTTGATCTGCGTCATGCCAGTCACGCCGCTGAAAACAACTGACTCGCCTACTAGAAAGGTATTGCTGCCAACATCCACCACCGCCTGTGCGGCCTGACTGATCGCGGTGATGGCGCGCGACTTGTTGACTGCCAGGGTGATACGCCCGGTGGTGGTATCCACTGACCATTGCGCCGCGGGCAGGATCTGACCATTGACAGCAATAGCTACTTCGTCTGCGACGGGCTTGTAGATCAACCGCTTAGGACGCCCAATGCTGGCCAACCCTGGCTTGTCTCGGCCGTACTCTTTCTGCAACTGGTAGACCCCGGCGCTTATCTTAAGCAGCGCGCAATCTGTGCCGGCATAGACTGAGACACCATCTATTGCTGTGGTGAAGTCCTTCCAGGCCTTAACCCTGAAGCCAGCAAAACCACCGTAGGTGCGGTGATAAAGGCTAGCTATCTCTTGCTCCAGCCCTGGGCCGTGCTGAACGAAATCAACCTCAAAAATCCGAAATGGCAGGGCATTCTTCAAAGAAGAATAACGACCACCTCCAGATGTATTGACCACGTCGACAAAGTAGCTGTCTTCATACTCTGCGCCCAGGCGAACGCAAACGCTGAGCCGCTCTTCGATGAACTGCCCCATCAGGTGTACCTCGTGGAATCAGCTACCGCCCGGGCGATCGCTCTGGATATGGTGGCCTGCGCCTCTCGAACCTGACGCGCATCTCGCATGCCGGACAAGTCGAAGTTGTTCTGCACGCTCACCGATCTTCCTGAACCAGCAGCATCGTTTGATGCCTTGGCGATGGCCCTGTCCAGCTTGTCGGCCGTGGCCTGGCGGCCTGTTACGGCAGCAGGCCCAGTGACGATTTCCGGGCCGCGCTCGCCGACAATGCCCCACTGGCCGGCTGCGATGCTGCCACCAGAGTCGAATAGCCCGGCAAAGGCAGAAGCAAGGCCACCGGCACCAGCACCACCAGCAGCACCGCCAACCGCACCCAGAACGCCCTGCGCCAGGTTTGCTGTTAGCTGTCGGGCTGCAATGCGCGCCAGGTCTTCAATGATGGAGTTAGCCAGATCCTTGAAGGAAAGCTTGCCGGTAGTGGCAAAGGTCGTGAGGGTATCTTCCAGGCCATTGAGTACGCCGGTAGTCAGGTTCTCGAACTGGCTGGCCAGATCTTTCGCGCTGTCGATGTAATCTTCGATTGCCCGCTGAGCTCCAGCCAAGGCGCTTGAACGTGCCTCGTCCTTCCTGCGCTCACCCTCTTCAACGATGGAAACTTCCTGCTCCATCGCCTCGCGCAGGGCTTCCAGCCGAGCCTGGTAGGCTTCATCTGAAAGGGCATTATCGGTGCCCTGGGCACTGGCAAGCTCCTCCAGCCGCTGCGCGTACTCTTGCTGGATGGCGTTGATTTCCCGAAGCAGATCAGCGCGCTTCTGCCCTAGCCCAATGGCCTCGACCTCGATGTCTACTGCATCCTGGGCCAGCTCAACCTGGTTGCGCAGTGCGGCAGTGTACTGGTCGGTGTCGCGCGCTTCCTGCAGCGCTTTCTTCTGCTTCTCGAATGCATCCACGGCATTCAGCGCAGCTTCAGCCTGATCAAGCTGAGATTGCGTTGCACCATCGAGCGCCAGCTTGAACAAGGTTTGCTCGCGCGTGCTCATCCCAACTGTGGCAGCCTGCAGTTGCAGCGCTTCGATTTGGGATTGAATCGCGTCAGTTGCTTTCTTGGTCTTCTCGCTGTTCTGATCAATAACGATTCCGGCTGACGTACCGCGCTGCCGCCCCTGTTCAAGAAGATCGGCAATCAGCTTGATGCGCTTTGCGTAATCAGTCTCGGCGCCTTCTCCAGAGCCGGCAGACCAGATGCCATCCAACACCTTGGCGTAGCCCTCGACGCTGCGGCCAACGTCATCGAAGCCAACTGCCAGGGCGCCCTTGAAAGCGTCGAAGTTCTTCGCAACCTTGGCACCGATCACAGGCGCGGCAAGAGGACCCAGCAGCAGGTCGCTAGCCTCGACGCCAGCCGCGGAGAAGCCAGCAGCCAGGGCGCCGATGCTCTTGCCGACCGCCTGGAATGCCGCATAGGCGCCGAACGCGGTGGCGGCCAAGCCTTTGAGGATGTTGCCGAAAGTCTGACCGGCCTCCTTGGCGATATCCGTGCCACCTGCAACAGTGAATAGCTCGCCGGACAAGTCCGCGAGTACAGGCAGCAGGCCGGCCACGATCTGGTTGCGCAGTCCATCCATGGCTTGGCCAGTCAGGATGGAGACCGCCTGCAGCTCAGTGGCAGCGCGGATGGTGTCGTTATCGAGGATGGCACCGGCGGCGGCGGCCTGGTCGCCCAGCAGCTTGAAGCCCTCGGCGTTGTTCTTCAGCAGCGGCAGCAGCGCCGTGGCATCGCTGGCGATGGCCTCCAGGTAGAAGGTCATGTCCTGCTGGCTGGCACCTGCCTTTTCCAGGCTGGAGACATACAGCCCAAGAGCCTCGGGGCCGGACAGCTTGCGGAACTGCTCCGCAGTGACGCCGACCTTCGGCGCCACGTTCTCGAAGAAATCCGCCAGCGCACCGCCGCCGGTCTGCAGGAAATCGCCGACCTTGTCGTTCACATCCTTGAAGATATCGCCCAGCTTGTCCTGCTCGATGCCCACCGCCTGGGCACCAGCGGCATAGCGCTGGAACTCCTCCGTCGATGAGTTCGATACCTGCGCAAGGCGGCTGACCTCATTCGCCGCGCGAACCGTGTTTACCGTCAGCACTGCGAGGCCGGTTGCGGTCGCCACAGCCAAGCCGGCAATGGCCTTGCCAGCGATATCAGCCGACTTCCTGATGTCGGCCATCTTCTTCTGAGACTCGCGCGCAGCCTTGTCCAGCGGCCCAGTAAAACCGCCGATCTTGGCTACTAGATCAAGCGTCAGCGTGCCGAGGTTCGCGGCCATTCATTTTCTCCGGGCAATAAAAAACCCGCCGAAGCGGGTTTGGTGTAGTCGGTGCTGCTACTCAGCTTTCATGCAGGTTAGATATGCCTGGTTTCCGAACTCAACGGTTTCTCGCTCAATCGAAGATCGCGTAAATCGCCGCTCTACTTCATAGGCGCTCAAGACCAGTTGCCTTGTCAGATCATCAAATCCATCCTTCTGTTTTTCTGCGGCTCCGATCATCACATCGATCGGGACGCCATCCTGTCTAGCCTTCATCACCTCCCGCGCGACCTGTGCCGTTTTTCCGCAAAGATCGTCGGCAGTGGCTGCCGCCGGCACACATAGCGCAACCAGGAAAAGCATGTGAAATCGCATAGATATCCCCCTAATGAAGAGAAAATTAAATCTAGCATCACAGCCTTCCCACAGCATCAATGCCATGTCGCCATGGCCTGTTCAAGAGTTACAGCAGGCTCTTCCTCGTGCGGCATGAAGTCGTAGAGCTTGTGGCCGCCGTTCTTGCTATGAGCGTTTGCGTACAGTGTGGCCAGCAACGCCGCGCCACGCTCTACGCGCATGCCTAGGTGAAGCGAGCCGCGCTTGCGGCGGTAGCGCATCCAACTACAGAACTCGGTATAGCTCAGCCGTTGCTGTGCCTCGGCGATGGTGCGGCCGCCGATGCCGCACAGCACCAGCTCGTGCCACACCTCTTCTAGCTCGCCGAGGTCTTCGGCTTTCCCGGATTGTTTACCTCGCCAATCACCTGCAGCAGAGCCATGGTCAGGTTGCCGTCAAGGGCTCCGCCGGTGCGCTGGGGCAGACCGTCACCGCCGAGCATCGGCTTACCATCCTCGCCTTTGACGATCGGCCCATCGGTAATGTCCTCGGCAGTGAACACCTGCTTTCCGTGCTCGTCGCAAATGCTCGCGGCGATACGCCCGGCCACGCCATCCGTTTTCCCGTAGATGGCGCGTAGGTCATTCACGGCGGCCTGGTATGAAAGGGGGCGAACGTAGACCGTGGCGGTGTATTCGGTTTCGCCCTGCTTCCAGGTGATTTCCTTCTCCACCGGAGCGCCGGTAAAGGCGCCCGCTTCCTTGAGGTTTTCGAGTGTCAGTTTCATGCTGGTTCCTTACGCAGTTTTGCGAATCCAGGCCGAACCGCCTGAGCGCTGGATGGTGGCCGCAGTGGTGACGACAGTGTTTGCTGCGAAATCGAACGGGAAGTCGCTGACGTAGCCGCGGAACACGAACCAGGTGCGAGTTGCGGGGAGGACGAAATCCCAATTGCCTTCGATGTCTTCCTCGGCAGTCGGCACAACATCCTTGCCATCAGACCAGCCCACGGCAAAGGCGATGTCTTGATCTTCCTGGTCGTCCGACTCGGATAGTTGGTACAGGCGGTAGTGCGAGTCGTTGCGCGGGTCGGCGTTCAGCGTCAGCGACGCCTGGCCCGGAGTACGCAGGCCGCGCAGGTATCTGCGCACGGTGTCGCTGAGACAGGTTGCCTCGATTTGGTCGGCTGGGTTGCCGCCCGGGGTGAAAGCGGTAGCGCACTCGATCTCGATCACTTCGTGCTGATCGGTCGGGTCGCCGCTGGAATCCAGCGCGCGGACCAGGGCGTAAATCTGAGTGCCTTGGGCAAGGATGGCCATGGTGTATCTCCTGTAGCGGGGTTTCTTGAGGTACAAAAAAACCCGCTCTAGGCGGGTTGATTGGGGTGGTGCTCGGTTATCGCTGGACGATCCAGGCGACATCAAAACTAAATCGGTACTTCTTGGTCTCTTGGTCGCGCGCCTCGCCGCGCCAGGAGGTCACGTAGGCAACAGGCTCGATTGCGTCGCGTAGCGCCTGAGCGACCGCCCTGGCTGACGCCGCAGTGTCCGCGTAAACGTCGACCTGGGTGTTGTAGCTATCGGCGTCCGGCAAGGTGCCCAGGTAGTTCTCAGGCTGCCCGCCGAATCCCTGCCAGGCGACGTATGGGTAGACCACGCCTTGCGGCGCCTCTCCGAATGGGTAAAGCCGTACCGGGTTGCTGCCGATCAGCGCCTTGACCTGAGCCGAGGATGAGCACACTGCGAAGATTGGTGCGTACATTAAACCCCCTGCGCAGCTTTCTTCTTGGCGCGTTTTATCGCCCGGTCGATAGCCTTCTCATACTCGTTGACGAAAGTTTTTGTCACCGCACTGATATTGTCAGCCAATGCGCTGCGCATGAATGGCTGTGCGCGCATGTTCTCGGTGCCGAACTCGAGCAGACGCCAGTGCGGCGTTGGTCCGTTAAGACCCTTGTCTGGGTTGCCCTTCTCCCTGATGACTGCGCCGTGCATAACCCCGATGCGGAAACCAAGGTCGCCGGTGCGCTTGAACAGGCGGCCGTTCCAGCGCAGGCCGATGTTGGCAGCGATGGAGCGGCCGGTCTGGGCATCGTCAACTCGCGCGGCGCCCTCCTTGGCCTTGTTGGCCACCAGCTGCGCCGCCTTACGCAAGGCAGAGCGGCCGCCCTTACGCTTCACGTCGTATGTGACGGCCTCTAGCTTGCCAAGTAGGCTGTCTAGGCCGGTGATGCTGAACTCGATTGTGTCAGCCATAGCTCGGCACCCAATCTGCTTTGATGCCCCACGGGCGGGGCTGGCCATGGAAGCATACGATCGTCGCGCCTTCCGGCAGCTGGCCGTTGCCCTGGCCGCGCGTGGCCTGCTGCTTGGTGCAGACGTGGACCTTGTAGCTGATCACGTCGCCGGGGGTAGTCGTCCTGCCAGCGGGCTGCATGTGGCAGGCAATCGCCGATCAGCTTCTGATCGCCCAGGCTACCGCAGCGTGCCATATGGCCTGCTGGGTCTTTGATCCACTCCTGCCAGACGATGTCTCGATCAGCAGCTGATAGGTACATCAGCCCCGACGCTGGGCGCTCGGGAAAGTAGAAATCGCTGAGCATCGTGGTCCGGCCGGCAGACGCAAGCCGCTCAATGTCGCCGACAACGACCGTATCCAAATCGAGATAGAACATGTCGCCGTAGATGTCAGGACGGAACAATTCCATCTTGCACCACCAGCCCTGCCAGTCGTGCAGCATCGTGATTGTCTGAACGCCAGGGATAGGAACGTCGCTCAGGCAAACCAGTTTCGGAATTCTCCGCGCCAGGGCCCGCACGTGCTCTGGGCGGTACTCGCCGCCGCTGCGCAGCACGCAGATATTCAGCGCCATACGCACAGCTCCAGATCGGTGTTGTAGTGCGGGTACGGTACACGGATAACCTGGCTCACCGGGCCAATCAGGGCTTCGTACTCGGCCCGCTCGCGGTTGAACACTGGCGGAATACCTGGCTTTCTCCAGCGGCGTCCCATGATTTCTCCGATGACAATCCGAGGGTACTTCTTGAGCTGGTCGATCATCGCCGGCAGTTTCGCGTCAGGCACATGCAGCAGGACGGTATAGGCAAGCACCGTATCGGCCTGCTGCCATTCCTCGACGTACTGGTGCAACGGGTTGTCGCGGCGTGCTTTCGCCAGCGCTGCGGGGTTTACATCCATACCTACATAGGCGGATGGATCGAAAGCCGGAGAGAGCCGACCGTCACCGCAACCGACCTCGAACACGGAGCCAGAGCACGCCTCGCGCAGCGACTCGAACAAACCAATCTCCGGGAAGCGCTTACCGCGCGGAGTCAGATGGTCTAGCTCAATGTTGGAGCGCCAGTAGCAATGCTCAACCGGAGCACTGGGGGGCTGCCCAAGCTCATCCTCGAGGATGCCAAGCGGGTACATATCCAGGGCCGTGGCCCGACTGCAGTTCACGACCTCTACGCCAGTGATTCGGCGGGCGTCTGCGCGAAACTGACCGTAGAACTTTGGCAGGCTGACCGCGTTGCCCAGCGGCTTCTTGTGGTCGCCATGCCAATGTCTGGCACCGCCTGCGCCAACCTGGCAGTCATAGCCCAGCATGATCACCCGTGCGGCGCCACGGTGGGCTGCCAGCAGAATTGCCCCAGAGCCGCTATTGCCGCCCTTGGGCGACGACGAACACGGTACGCCGAGCACGTCATGAACGGCTGTGAGGCGTTCGCCGGCAAACTGCGGCTTCATGACTTCCCACCACTTGCGGTCCATGGCGTACAACACGTCTGCCCATGGCGCAAGCTGGTAGGTGTTGTTGGTCACGACCACGCGCCGATTGTCCGCGGCTTCGCGCCACTGGCGCACGATCTCAACGTCTGCGGGAGCGAGCGATGGACCAGAGGCCATGCAGACCACCGTCATACCGGACCAATCAGCCATTGTTCACCCCAGCGCTCACCGGAACGGTGAAGTACTCCAGGCCGCTGTCCTTGTCCGGCAACAGGCCGGCGATGTTGTAGACAGTCGACTTGTGCAGAATGCGCATTGAGGCATCAAGCCCTTCGCGGTAGCGCATCGTGATCCTGGCGACGACCTGCGACTGCACAGCCTGCGCTGCGATGAACTCACGGGCGCTCAGAGGCTCTATGGCGGCAGGCACGTTCGGCCATACCGTTACCCAGGTCGGAGTCACATCGCCCGTGTCCGGGTCTTGCACATCCTGGCGGGCCTGGATGTCCACCCTGTGCCGCAAGCGGCCTGCCTTCAGTGCCATTACGCTAGCGCCGGGTCGCGGAGCGGATACAGGAGCGCGGTGACGGGCTTCGGCAGATAACCGGCCTCAAACGCGCCATCGGGGTTCTCGTCGCGATCCTTGTACAGATAGCCGATCAGCAGCAACGTGGCGGCCTGCACTTCCTCGGCAATGATCTTGGCGCCTGAGGAATCGCGCTCATAGACGGGATCGCCGCTGGAGTTGACAACATCGTTGCCGTCGCTATCCGCCTCGATCTTGAACGGAGAGCCAGACTTCAGGTAGTTCTTGACAGCCCGAGAAGCGGCGGTGATGTACAGCCCAATCAGGTTGTCGTCCTCGTCATGGTCCATGTTCAAATGTGCCTTGGCGCGCTCAAGGGTGACGTACATCATTTGTCGTCATCCTCATCACGGATTTTCACGCCCTTCTTCGGGTCATGTCTCGATGCACTCTCGCGAAGGTCTTTCCCGTCGCGGCCTTTCTTCACGGCCATACGCCAGTCAGCAGAAGAGCCCGGCACGCCTTCGGGCGCGTCCTTCTGCGCGATCCAATAACAGCCGCCATAGGTAGTGCCGTCGCCGGTTTCGTATTGCGCTGCTTTCTCCGCGCTGAACACGCCACGGTCCAGAACAGCAGCAATCTTCAGCGACTTCTCAACGACTGTTTCGCCTGCCTGCAGCTTGACGGTTACGGTGCGCCCGTCATCGCTAAGCGACAGGTCGAACGACTCCAGCGGCAGAGCGTCTCGGCCGTTCTCCCCGTTTTTCGGAATAGGCATACGGTCAGCGGCCTTCTCGAAGGTTTCGCGAGCCTGGCGCTCCCAGGACAGGGTCAGGTCAGAGAACCGGCGCTCGAAGGTCGCGGCGACTTCATCGATGCTTGGACCCTTCGGCAGCTCCAGCGACTTGACCAGTCCGTCTAGGTGGGCGCGCAGCACATCCATGTCGGCGTCGCGGCCTGGCTGAGGCTGAGGCAGATCGGCTACGGCCTTGCTGACCAACTCGGCCAGCACGGGGCGCACATCATCGACCGTGACGGACTTGCCATCTTTCGGCGGCGGCACTTCTTCTACGGCCTTCGACACTTCTTCGCGGATCAGAGGCGCAACGTCCTCAACGGTCACGCTATTTCCATCTGCCGGCGCTGGGATGGCCTTCACCAGATCGTCCAAGTGCGCCTTGAGTGCGTCCATGTCCGCATCGCGGCCTGGCTCGCCGTCTTTCGGCGTAGGAACGAGCGCGGCTGCCTGCTTGGCAATTGCCTCAAGGTCAGGACGCTCGGCCAGCGCTTTCTCCAACTGGGCAATGCGCTCAATCAGCGGCGCCGTGGCTTCACGGACAATGGCGCCCATCGCCTTGCCGAATTCTTCGGGGTCGATCATCGGGTGGCCTCAGTGCGTGCGGCTTGGACGAACTTAAGACGAAACAGCTCGGCCTTAACCTGTTTTGATTCTTCTATAGCAGCAGACAATTCTGCCCCTTGCGCTGGATCAGGTGCCGGAGCTGGGCTCGGAAGCACGTTGTTGCGAACCTGATCCAACGGCATGTCCTGCATCTGCATGTACACGGTATCGCCGCCATCAAGCGGCGGCAGGTTGAAGCTCAGACGCGCGTTGTTGATCGTCTCAATGCTTCCGTCGATCAGGGTCCGGTGGTAGTCGGCTTTCTTGCCCGCGTCCATCCGCATGAGCACAGATTCGTCCATGTCGATCTTGTACGGCTGCGCGTTGAGCCCATCGGTCAAAAGGCACTCCATGGCGTGGATGTGGGTCTGCAGAGCGTCGTCGTAATACAGCTGATTGATGGCATCCACGCCCAGGCCAGAAGGGATGCTGCCAAGTCCGACTTTGAATGGAGGAATGCCGAACGGCTGGCAGATCTGCTCATCTGAGTAGCGCAGTTGCTCGACCATTTGCGAGTCGACCGACTTCGATGCCAGTGACATGAATTTCAGGTCATCGCCTACAACGGCGACCTTGCCCGAGTTGGCCCCACTGAAATTGCTGTTCCAGTAGTCAGCCAAGCGCTTGGCTGTGTCATCACCGATAGACCCGGGCGCCGACAGGATGCCGGATGGCTGGGCGTTGTTCGCGAAGAACTCAGCGGACGACTTGATGATTCGCATGTTCTTCAGCGCCGGCCAGTGCGCAGCAGCAATCGGCGGCAAACCAATCAGCGGGTGAAACGGGCAGACGCAGCGGTCGTGGATGATCTCCGAGGCCGGAACAATCAGGCGCTCGTCGCCACCGTCTGGCAGCAGGTTCAGATTGTCGGTATAGAGCTGGTAGAACACTTCGCCCGAGTCAGACACCAGCGGCATAACTCGGCACGGGTCGAGGATGTACAGGCCAACCACAACGCCACGGCTTCCACGCTCCTTCAGAACATACGTGTTGCCCTGGCTGAGCTTCGACAGGGACCAGTACTCGCGGAACTGCTGCCCGGTCTGGTAATGGTTCGGCTTACCCAGCACCGGGGAGTAGGCCGGGTTTTCTACCGCGTCCCAAATGCCGCTGCTGTTGCGCGCCTTAAGTGAAAATGGAAGCTTTCCAATGTCCGTAGCTATGCGAGAAACGCAGGCGTACAGGGTCGGGTACTGCAGCAGCGAGTCAAGCCGCTCTTCCTTGTTGCGCTGCCAGGCGCCAGTGAATGGCTCACGGATCAGCGGCCACCAGCCGCGAGAGACAGGCACATTCTGCATGGCCTTCTGGCGGCGAGTGACTTCAAATCCGAACAGGCGCATGCCTTACTCCTTGGCGTCGATAAACGCTTGCACGTCAGGCTTGGTGATAGCGCCAGCTTCGCCAGTGCCAACCACCTGAGCCAGGTCAACGCCATGGGCCGCCGCAAGTTCACGCGCAGCCTTGGACGCTCTCAGCTCTTGCTGCGGTTCTGACTGAACAGGAGGCGCTGAAGCAGGTTCAACAGCAGGCTGCGCCATTGCCGCGACGCCATAGCTGCCTTTGCCCAGGTCTGACAGGATCTTGGCGAATTTCTCATCCATGACCTGTTTGCGCCCGTTCTTGTGCGTGAAAGTGACTTTCATGATTCTCTCCGTGCCGCCTTGTAGAAGGGGCCGCAGCGCAGCCCCTTGAGCCAGACGGCTCGGTTAGACGCCCCAGAGGACGCCGGTCAGGTAAGCCACGGCCGAAGCGCGGCGACGAGCCCAGTTGATGGTGCGCTCGGCACGGAAGCCGACCAGATTGCGCTGCCACAGGGAAACCATGACAGTGCTGGCAGTGGTCGGGTTGTCCGGCGCGTTATCCATCTGCAGGGAAGCCTCGGTGGACATCGATAGATCGATGCCGCCCTCGTCGCCCATGTAGATGTCGCTGGCGTTCACCAACGCAACGATGGAACCGCTGGAATCAGTCGGAACGTATTCCGAGATGATCACCGGCAGACCTTCGAAGGTGCCGCCCATCATGCTGATGCCGGGGAACTCAGCCTGTCCCATCGGGTTGCGCATCAGGCTAAGTGCCAGAGCGGTGGTTGCGGACATGATCCATACGCCGGAGGTGGGGGCGTTGTTGGCCGCGATGAATGCGCCGAACACTGCGCGTACGTCTGCGCGGATGGCATCGGCGTCGGTGCCGCTGGAAGGGATACCGGAAACACCGTTGAGGATCGAAGCCGGAGAAACGCCAGCCACGGCAGCCTTGGCCGGGTCGATGAAGTCGATATCCAGGCGCTCACGCAGGGCGGCAGCCAGTTGATCGCGGATGATGCCATCAGCAGACGGACTGGAGTCGCGGATCACTTCCATGGTGGCCACGGCGATGTTGGCGACCTTCAGCGGGTCCAGGGTGGTGCGGTTGAAGTCGAACTTGGTCAACGGCTTGGCCTGACCTTCGCCGACCCAGTAGCCGTCACCGCCAGAGGTCTGGCCGATCAGCGGGGTGCGGAACGGCACGTTGCGCAGCGACGGGATACCGTTCTGGCCGAAACGACCAAGGATGGTCTGCGGACGCAGGTAGGCCACGAAGTCAGCGAAGACGCTGGTTTCGTCACCGACCAGGGGGCCAGCCCAGGTGGAATCGGAGGTGGTAGCGGCAGCGACGGCTGCCTTGGTCACAAGACGCTGGGTGGCGGCGATCACCTGATCCTGGCCGTCGTAGAGAGCCTTGGCGATGCCGATGGCGTCGCGGTGCTCCAGATGGCCGAGCGCCAGGCACTTGGCGGCACGTGCGAAGGCGATGCCCGGTTCCAGCTTCTGAGTGTTTTTGGCGCGGACTTGGATTCCGTCCTTCATGTCCAGGGCCTTGATGCGGGCGTCCTTTTCCTCGTGGGCCGGCTTGGCGGTGGCGGCCTGCGACTTTTGCATGCCCTTCAGGCGGGCGATGTGCTTGTCGATGGCAGCCACTTCGCCCTCGAGGGTGTCGAACTGCTCGGATTGTTCGGCATCCAGGGTCACGCCTTCTTCGGCGGCCTTGGTCATGATGGCTTCCATTTCGGCAGCCTTGGTTACGCGAGTCGCTTCGAACTCGGCGATTTGTTCAGCAACAGTTTTCATGTCATGGCCCTCCTGGGGCTTCGGAGACTTGATGGTTTTGGTGGTACTTGCCGAAGCGCCGGCAGGGGTGACGCGAACGACCGGATCAGATTTCTGGCCAAGCGCGGCCCGCTGTTCCTGATCGAAGGACTTGATAGAGGTGATGCTTGCTTCTGCGTTGGCAGGGATGGTCACGGCGCTGAGCTCGTTCCATCCCCACTTGGTGAAGTGGATGCCGCCGCTGTCGATAAAGCTGTATTCCTTCGGGCTGAAGCCGATGGATAGCCCGCGAACTAGCCCGGTCTTGATCGATGCCCACGCTTCTTGCAGCCGCGCGGCCATCTGCGAGGGCATGTCGTCGGTCGGCGCAACCAGGCGGGCGACGATCTCGATGCCGGCCTTCGTGACCTTGGCCTTTACAACGCTCCCGATTGGCTCGGCGTGCTTGTGCTGCCACAGCAGTGGGATAGGTAGCGTGAACTCGGCGCCGGACGGCTCGACAATGTCGCCGTCGCGGTCGGTGCCCGGCGTGCTGGCAATGCCGACGATTTCGCGCTTTTCGTCGTCCAGCTCCTTGACCACAAGGGTGCTGTAGGCCTTGGTCTTCATTGCTTTTCTCCGGGCAATAAAAAACCCGCCGAGGCGGGTTGCGAAATAAGCGGGGCAACGTTGGAGTTGAACCAACGACCTCTCAGCACGTGAACCGACGTAAAGACGCCAGGCCGAGCGCTCTAACCATCTGAGCTAGTCACCCCAGAACAAACATCTGGTATTTCTTCTTCGCTGCTGCCGGGTTAAGCGCCATCAGCGTGACCGCGTTGAACAGCGCCATGAGCGGGTCGATCTTTGCCGAGCCGCTGGCTTGCTTGGTAATCAGGATCGAGTTGGCGCGTGGCTCCACGCGGGCGTTGCCAACGCACCAGGCCATCATCGGCTGTGCGCTGGGCTTGAACTCACCAGCTGCCAACCAGCGTTCGGCGGTCTTGATCGCGCCACCAAGCTTCCAACCCTGGCTCACCGCCACGATCTTGTCGGCTGGTATGTCTCTCTCGGCCAGTTTATCGAGGATTGCGCCGAGCCCTACCGGGTCGCAGCCGATCATGTCGAGAAGGCCTGCTTCGTGGACCTGCTCGCAGAAGTCTGCGAGCTCCTCAACATCGTCACCGACGCGTTTTACTAGGGTCAGGTGGCCAGCCTTAGCGAAGTCTTCCAGCGCCGGCGCGATCTCCTTGCGCCGTTCGAGCACCGATGGATGCGCCCAGGCGTAGCCCCAGCCAAGTTTGCGCTGTGAGTCCTTCTCGCGCCCTACCAGGTAGAGACCGAGCAAGTCATCAAGTCCGCCGCCGTCGATGCCGATGTCGACGACCTCGCAGCGCTCAAGCAACTGATCGAAGGTCACCGGTACAACCGAGTCTTCCCAGAAGTCAGCGCCAGCCCAGCGGTCCGAGCGGAGTGCCAGGCCAATTTCCACGTTGCCGTGCTTGGCGAGGAAGCCGCGGAACGACTCCTCCCCGCCCTGTTGAGCCTTGGTGAATTCGCGCTCCAGGAACTCACGGTCCACTGAGTATCCAAGATTCGGATTGACCAGGGCTAGGTTTTCCGCCAGAAGGTGCTCCTTGCGGGCCACCATCTCCGGGGGATGCTCGAAGATCACCGGAACGAAGCGTTTGTCGACGATCACGCCATCGCGCACGTCGCGGGCGTACTGCAGTTTCTGCTTGAACACGCCGGCTGGTGGCTCGTCCGACTGCGTGGTCAGGTAGATCACGAAGCCTTCAGGGCGAGATGCCAGACCGCCGATGGCCTCGCGCAGCATGTTCTCCGCGTCGTGCCTCTTGCCGAACAGCCATAGCTCATCGACCAGCGTTCCTACAGACTTCTTGCCGCCTACCGTATTCGAGTCAGCCGCCACCACCTTAAGCGTGGCACCGCTCTCTCGGTGCGTGATTGACTTAATGTGCGTCTGGACGTGCATCAGTGCGTCCAGATCCTCATCCCGCTGCGTCATATCGCGGGCCGGGGCGAAGGCGTTGTTCGCCACCTCCACTGTCGGCGCCAGGATCGAGAACTCTGCCGACTGGCGCCAGTTCAGGATCAGCGCCGTCATCATGATCCCGGCAGCGATGGTGCTCTTGCTGTTCTTCTTCGGGATCAGGATGAACCATTCAGTGATCAGCCGGCGTCCCGTCTCCTGGTCATAGGCGCCGAAGATCGAAGCCACCAGGTCGAACACCCATGGCGCGCATGCCTCACCGAATGTCGGACTGCCTGGGGCGTCCACGATCTTCAGTTGCTTGAACACGTCAAGCGCCTGCTCGGCCATCTCCGGAAAAATCGGCGGCGGGATGATCGAGTCGCCTTGTATTAGGCGATCAGCCAGTCAGGGCATGCGGTCGACCATTCCGGCATGTCACTTCACCGCGCGCAGCGGTGGCGGAGTGGCGCCGAACTTTCGGCCTGCCTGCTTAGCCGCCTCTGCCTTCTCGTCCTTCTTCCCCTTCTCGCCCGGCTTGGCCACGGTGAACGCCGCCAGTGACTTGGCTGCATCGAGGCGCAGCTTAGGGTCGGCCTCGAGGTCATTCATCACCTGGCGCATGAACTCCAAAGGGTCATCCGACCTGGCAGGGATGTATGGATCAGGGTCTGCTGACACCTTGTCGACCTTTGCATCAGACGCCTTCAAATGCCGACCCATAGCGGCTTGAACGTCAGGGTCTTTCTCATAGCGCGAGGCCGCCTGTGCAGCGGTCTTTTCCGGGCAGCCAGCCTCAATGGCTGCGGCCTTCTTGCCCAAACCGGACAGCCGCGCGGCGGCGTACCGGCGCTTCTGTTCGGTTAACGCCATGGTTAACAGCTCCTGTTAACGGGGAAATAATCTGCAAATGAGTTCGGGGGCGGTGTCCGAGCGATTCCGTTTTGGAATATTGGACCACCCCCCATGCAATTTTTGAGAATCAGTCGCGTCCAGCAGCGGACTCGGCCGCGGTCTTGACCTTGTGACAATCGGTGCACAGGGTCTGCAGGTTGCTGTCATCGTCCGTGCCACCCTGGGCTACGTTGACGATGTGGTCTACCTCGTTGTCCTCGCCTACCCTGCCGCAGTGCTGGCAGGTGTAGCGGTCACGAAGCAGGATGCGATCACGGATACGGCGCCACGGCCGGCCACCACGGCCAGAGCCCCATGACTCCCTGCCACCGGGAACAGCCATTGCCATCTCGCGCTTAGGCGCGGACTGAAGGCGAGGCTTGATCGTGGTGAGCCTGGCCATCAGAGCACTGGACTCCCATCCATGTACGTAGACGACGCTTGCTCCGGGTCCTGGTCTTCAGCCATTCCCTGAATCAGCATCAGCAGAAGTTCGTTGGTCTTGCGCTGCTCTTCCAGTATCTGGGTTAGCAATGATTCCACGCGATCTCTCCCAAGCGATCTGTGCCCACTTCTTGATCCAGGCTCGTCGCCTCTCACACGCTTTGCAGGCCATGGGCTTTCCTCCACTCTCTCCTCCCCATCTCCATGCCTCACAGATGAGCAGGCCACATAGGCAGGCTATTAGGTAGGCGGATAGGAGGTGGGCGTGAAGGCGTTTCATTGCGATATCTTTCGCTCCGCCCACTTGCCGGCCAGCGCCCTTACCTGATCCACTCCTAGCAGCCCGATCAAACCGGCAGCGAATAGCGTCCAGGCAAGGTTTGCACCCATAGCGTTTACGCCGAGGCCGACGAGCATGATCAGCAGCGCACCGAATGTCGATTCGAGCAGTCTGGCCAATGGGCTCTTCTTGTCGCCGTAGAGGTGGATTCGGATGTAGGACAGAACGAAGGTCAGCATCATGGCCAGGCCGTGTTCGCGCAGGGCCGCAGCTAGTGCCACCCAGAAGTCAGGGCTTTTCTCTGGCATGGGTCATCTCAGCTATGCGGCAGAGTGAATAGGTCCGGCCTCACATGCGCGTGCGATCCGCTCGGGGCAAGGAGGCAGGCATGGGGCCGGAATAGGGTTCAAGCCAGACGCGGCTTGCTGAGGTATGCACGCAGGTCGCTTGCCAGCGTAAGAGCGTCGGTTAGCTCAGGGCTTGCACCGCACCGCTCGATGGCAAGGCACACGCCACGCGCTAGCTCAACAAGCGCGGCGTCACTCGGTCGAGGGACATCAGGATTGCTTGGAGCCATCAGCACAGGGTTAGCGAGCATTGTGTTCTCCAGAACGAAGAAAGCCACGACACATGGCCGAGGCCGGAAATTAAGAACCGCTGCGTACCCGAAGGCAGAGGCAGCGGCCATCTGTAGTGCCCGATTCCCCGCACGTCTACGGGGCGATACCTGTACTCAGGTCGCGCAGTGTGCTGCGTGTTGCGCGTGTGGCGCGTAGCCGATCGCAAGCAGGCCGGGGATTTGATGGGCGCAGGATGGCGAGGCCTTCATCAGCCAGGTTCCGCCCGAAACGGAAAAGCCCCGACCAGATTGCTCTGTGCCGGGGCTTCATTTAACTGTTATCGATCCTCAAGGCGCAAGATCGACAGGATGATCAAATAATGTTGCATCGTTGCGCGGGTGTCAAGCGGCATCTGCCATCAAAACGCCTTCCTCCTGAAGTATCTTGCCAGACGCGGCCAAGGCCTCGGCCACCATTTCGTCTAGCACCCTATCGATGGCCTTCTTCCAGCGCCAATAGGTGGTTCGATTCAGGCCCTGGCCGTCCCAGGTGTTGATATCGTAGAACTCAGCCGGCAGTACGATCATGTCGGTGGATCGCTTCACGTACTGCTCGCGGCGCGCCTGGCCGACATCCTCTGTCATCTCACCACCTGCCAGATGCTTGACCACACCAGCCTGCAGCGAATCGAACTGTGCACGCTCCCGGGCAGCACGGCTGGCCACCTCCTGCCCGGACTGCACTTGCACGCCTCTGACTGGCGGGATGGCCCAGGCAGTCACGGCCTTGTAGCGGAACAGGTTCGGCGCCTGGGTGGCGATCAGGGGCACCAGCTTGCAGATGGCTTCCACCTTCTTGGCCTTGTGGGTCGAGAACCTGGCCGTCAGCGCATTCCAGTGCCTCGGGATCAGCTGGCTGTGGAGCCGGGCATATACCCAGCAGTCGGCATCCATGCGGGTGATGCCGCGCTCGCTGGATGAGCGAATCAGGCTTTCCAGGCTGCCCCCTTCCGCGTATCCGGGGCGGTACAGCTTCTGCCAGGCCTGCTTGCTGGTGTTGTCGATGGCCTCGGCGGCCAGAGCGGAAACCACTGCGGCGAGTGTGCTGGTGTAGATCATGCGGATTCCCCTTGAATACGAACGCGGACTTCCCCGCCCTTCACGGTTTCCCGGCTGATCCGTAGCTGGGTGATGAATCGGTTGTCGTCGATGCCAAGGGCGTCCGCTACGCCGTCACGAAGCGCCTTGCATGAGGCCAGCAGGTTGTCGTCGTCGCGCTTTCGGCGATCTGGCGGCACGAACTCCAGGGCGAAAAGGATCTCGTCGGCCAGCGGCGCCGCGATGCCGGCCTTCTTCGTCAGCAGGAAGCATTCGGCCCGGTACTGCTTCGCCGCCTTGCTCTTCTTGGCCCAGTGAATTCTGGCGTTCGGGCTCAGCTCTTTGGGCGGCCACGGCAGAACGATTACTCCACTTCCGCCTGCGGCCATATCCGCCGCGCCATCTCCAGCGCCTCGGTCCTGTTCATCTTCGCGCCCACCATGGCGAAGGGTTTCCGGCCCGGCAGCTTGACCGACCAGCAAGCCTTCGCAGGCGCAGCCGAACGGCTCGTCTCGTTCGATCCAGCACTGTCCGCAGATAGCGTCATCACCTAGCCTCGCCTGTAAATCGATTGCGCTGATCTTCATGCCAGTTCCGCCTTCTCGGCCTCGGTGCGGAAGTCCAGGGTGTTGATCTGGCCAAACCCTTCCTGCTGCAGCGAGCGGCTGTGATCGACGATATCCAGCGCCTCGATCACCGACTTGGCTTCCACCTGGTCGCCGGATGGCATCTGCACCGTTACGGCTGAGCCTGTGTTGCGGATGATGTGGCCGGTCATGCTGCATCCCTCTTGGCGTCGATCAGCCCCATGCGGGCGAGTTGTGCGATGGTGTCCAGTACCGCCTTGCGCAGGATTTCCCGGCGCTCGTCGCGGGTGTACTTCTTGCCGTTGTCCAACTCGTGGTGGCAGCTCTGGCAGATGGCCGCGGTGAGGCAGTCGTCTGTCTTCTGGCTCATGCCCTTTCCTTCGTTGATGTGCGCGGCCTGGACGCCATAGGCGCCGCAGAGCACGCAGTTTTCGATCTTGTGTACCGCTGAGAGCCACTTGCTCGAGCGGAATGGCTGGGAGCGCTGGCGGAGCATCAGGCAGCCCTCCGCTCGCCATAGATGGCGTACATGAGGTCTTCCGGATGCGGCAGCAGCAGGCCCAGGTGCTCGGCGCAGTAGGCGTCAAGCAGCTCCAGGTAAGTGGTCATCTGCTGGATCGTGAAGGCTCGAGTCTTGGCGCGGCCGACGCGATACCGGGTGCCGTCCGGCAGCTCTACCGGGTGAACCTCGGACGGCCAGATCTTGCTGACCAGGATCTCGTGCCATTCCTCAGCGCTAGCGATCTGCCCGAAGGACTCGCGCAGGTGCTGCTGAATCAGGCCATTCCACTGCCAGAGCAGACGGTTTTGGGCGTCGGAGCGCTTGCTGCGAATCTCGGTGATGGCCACCTTGCGAGGCTTGGAAAGGTCCAGGCCATGCAGGAAGCTGATCAGCCGCTGGCGGTCCATGTCGGAGCGGAGCATGAGGTCAGCCATGGCGGCGCGCCTCCCGCTTGTCGTGGTCGTCCTGGCAGGAGATGCAGCGCTCTGCCCACGGAGCCGCGGCGCGACGCTTGGCCGGGATAGCCTCGTCGCAGTCGATGCAGAACTCAGCGCCCCGCCCCTGCAGCCGTTCACGCACCATCGCCACGCCACCGATACGATCCGCCTCCTCTAGGCCAGTAGCGCGGTCTGTTACGTCGGGGGCTGTGCGGGCCTGGTGGAAGGCTTCGGTGATTTCCATGTAGTCAGACATGGCGCACCTCCAAGCCGAGCAGCGGACGGGCTTGGTTAACAACGTCACTCCACAACTCATAGCTGCGGATCGGGCCGCGCCCACTGTTTTGCAGGTCAACCAGCCGCATCAGTAGCTCACGCATCTGGTCTCGCTGCTCAAGGAACAGCATCATCCCGGCGTCCGCATCCTTCAGCGCCTCTTTCAAACGGTCACGCTCGGCACACAGCCGGCGAAGCTCTACGCTATCTCTGTCGTGCTGATTCATTTGCTCGCTCCTACGCCGCGCTGGGTGCTTCCGTCAGCACAGACGACGCGGTCCAATTCATTCACCAGCTCAACCACGACAGCCGACCAGTCCGGTACGGCCTTGCGCAACGCCTTGACTGCGTTGCACCACTCGATGCGGGCGTTCTCGTCAGCCCCGCCACGGAGGGCGATTTCCTGCTCGGCTAGCCGCCGAATCTCTGCGTACTGGGTCATCAGAAGTTCACCTCGACGACGTTGCTGCTGCGGGTGTGCGCGGCGAGCGGGACAAAGCGGGACTTGTCGCCCTGGAAGGCGGTCGGGACAGTTCCGATTTCGCCGTCACGGTTCTTGCGGATCAGGATTTCGCCGATGCCCTTGTCCTGGGTGTTGGGGTGATAAACCTCGTCCCGGTACACGAACATCACGATGTCGGCGTCCTGCTCGATGGCGCCGGATTCGCGCAGGTCGGAAAGCACGGGGCGCTTGTCCGGGCGGGACTCGCAGCCGCGGTTCAGCTGGGACAGGATGATTACGGGGCACTCCATCTCGCGGGCCAGCAGCTTGATCTGGCGCGACATGACCGTTACGTCTTCAGTCCGGCCGGCGCCCTCACCCTCGACCAGGCCCAAATAGTCGATGACCACGAGGCCCATGCCGCCCATGCGATGCTTCTGGCGGCGGACGATGGAGCGGATGCGCGCCATGGTCATGACCGGCACGTCAGATACGACGATTGGCGACCGGCTCAGCTTCAGGCCCGCAGCCGCCAGCTCGGTGCTGTAGTCGTTGCTGCACTCGCCGGTCTTCAGGGATGGCAGCGGGATGCCTCCGACCGCCGCGAGCAGGCGATCCATCAGCTGGGTCTTGCTCATCTCCAGGCTGATGACGGCAACCGGCTTGCGCTGGTTGATTCCGACATCTGCCGCGATGTTCATGGCCAGGGTGGTTTTACCCATGGCAGGGCGCCCAGCAACGACGATCATCTGGCCAGGCTTCATGCCTTGGGTGTACTTGTCGAGATCAGGAATGCCAGTCCCCAGGCCGTCCATTGCCTCGCCCTTGGCGAAACGATCCAGACGAACCTGCAGCACCTCGATGTGCTCCGCCCACATATCGGCCATGCTCTGGCATTCGGCGTCGCCGCCATCAGTACCGAGGGCCAGAATGGTCGACTGCACCTGCGCGATCTTGTCCTCGACGGTCGCCTGATCATGGGCGATCTCGTGGATGCGCTCGGCGGCGGCGACGATCTGGCGAGCCACGGCGCGGTCGCGGATGATCTTCGCGTAGGTCTTCGCGTTGGCATCGGACGGAGTGTTGAACTGGATTTCGCCGGCATATGCCGTGGTCCGAGTTCCGCTTGGCAGCTCAGCCATGCGGTCGCCAAGAGTGATCGCGTCTACCGGCTCGCCGTCGTTGTGCAGCTCCATGATCAGGCGGTACAGGTCGGCGTTGTCGGCGTAGGCGAAAGCTTCGGGCGACAGGTCATCACTCAGGACGTCGATCAGGTGCGGCTGCTTGAGCATTGCACCGATCACACCGTGCTCGGCTTCGAGGCTGTGAAGTTCGATCATTGCTGCGCCTCCGAGATTTCACGGAAGACGGCGCGACTTACCAGTGCCTCCAAGCGCGGGACGACATTCTGGCCACGGTAGAAAACCTGGCTGCGGTTGTTGGCCTTCTCGAAGAACGGGAGCCAGAAGCCCTTGCCGCTCTGGTGGGCCTCAGCCTCGTTCCAGCGCTCGACGATCATGCTGCGAAGGGCCTTGTCGGTCTTCACGGTGACGGCCGGCAGGTTAGGGCAGACGCGGTGGTACAGGTCGATGATCTGGTCTACCGGCACGCCAGTCTCGGACACGCCGTTGGCGACCTTGACATGGGCCTTGGCAAGCCAGTTGACCAGGAAGCGGCGGTAGTCCTTCTTCGGGCGATTGGCGGAAGCCCAGGCCGCGGCGCGAACGATCTCAGTCTCGACGTCAACCGGTGCGTAGCTTTCGCCCACTTGGTGATCAGGTCAGAGCTGACCTGGAAGTCCTCGCCGTTGAACGAAACCCCGGAATCTTTCTCAACCTGGGTGGGCTCGCCCCCTTGGGGGGCAGTAATCTGTTCCGAAGGAACAGTTACTAGGGGTTCTTTCTTAGAATAAAGAAGGGAGTCGTCGGATTTGGTCTGACTCGCAATCGAGATGACCTTGTCGTTTTGGTCCGAGTCGGCTCTGTTGGTCTGATTCGGACCTTCTACGAATACCCATTCTTTCGGATCACACAGGCCAATATCGCCACGCGCACCGCCCTCACGGAAGATCACGCGACGCTTCAGGAGGTGGCTGATTGCCTTGGAAGCAACGTCCGGGTGGATATGGGTTGCCTTCGACACAGCGGCTGCTGTGATGCGTACCGGGCCGGCCTGGAAGTTGATGGTTGTCTTGGCGACGAACAGAGCGACCTTCAGCTCACGCGCTGGCAGATCGATCGCCATCAAGGCATCCATGATGCTGTTGTCCATCCGGGTGAACCCCCGTTTGGTGTTGCCAATCTGAATAACGTTGTTCATCACGCAGCCTCCTTCTCGGAAGCTGCACGGCACATACCGGCAAGATCCTCCAGGGTGAAGGCACCGCAAGTGAGCATTGCGAAAGATTCGGCGCGGCCGTCATCAAGCCAGCAGCGAGGAAGATATCCGTCGTTTGCCAGCTGAGACAGATAGGCACTTGGAACGCCAAGCGCTTCCGAGACGACCTTGCGGCCACCTGCGGAGATCATGGCGCGATGAAAAGGCGTGCGGTCTTTCTGGCGTTCATAAGCCAGCGTGCGGCCCAGGGTTGAGTTGTGCACGATGCTGCCGATATAGACGTTACCTAGCTCGTAAGCCCCTTCATCTCCTACACGGCACATGCAGTAGCTGCCAGCGCCGCGCCCCCGCTCTTCCCACTTGCCCGACTCCTGCCAAACGCTGAACCACTCCCAGAAGCTCATCTTCCACTCGATACCCCTGAAATTCGCGTGATTACGCTGCCAACCGAATATCAGGTACGGCGAAGTCGAGCCCTTTGGTCGATGAGTGCAAACAGACTGGAACTGCTCAAGAGTGCAGCCGTGCTTTTCCAGGCACGCCTGCTCCCGTTTCTGGCGTGTTGCAGCGGAGCGCTTAGCGGTCCTTACAGCCTGGCCACCTTGCTTGCCAGTAACGCCGTGCGCGGCAAGAATCTGCCGAATGCGTTCGCCAGAAACCGCATACATGCCTCCAATCTCCCGCAGTGTTTTTCCCTGCTTGAAAAGCTCGATGATGGTGTTATGCTTCGTCTCGTCGAAAGACATAGGGGTTACTCCCGTTAGTTGTTGAAGAGCCCGGTTGCCTCCGGGCTTTTTTTCGCCTGTCTGTCAGGCGACCTTTACCGAAGCCGCCATGACGTCGAGGCTGTGGCGGGCTTCGCTGATCTCGCGGCTGATCTGTGCACGCTCGTGCTGGGAGATACGGCCGTCATCCATCGCATCGCTCACTGAGCGAGCAACGTCTGCAAATTCCTTGGTGACGTGGAGCATTGCGGCTGACAGGTCGCGGGCCTTGGGCTGCTCCTTGGCTACCAGCTCGAAGCCGAAGGCCTCAGCCAGTGCTTCCAGAGGGCGCATGTCGCCGGTGTGGAGCAGGATTCCGAACAGGTGCTCAATGGTCAGGTGATGGGCATCGTTGTCCGGGTTGGCGCGCTGTAGCAGGCTCACATGCGGAACGCCCATCTTGGCTGCCAGGCTCTTGGCTTCGTGATCCAGCACCGCGGATTGGGCAGCTCTCAAAAAATCTTCCATATCGTAAAACCTCTTGTCTCTTTCCGTGGCGCCCTACCGTTGGTCGGGCAATACTGGATTCATGGAAACCACTGACAGGGATGTCGCTATGCAAAACGAACTGCTTACTCACGCTGCCGCTGCTTTCCACGGGAAAGACGGGCACAACAAATCGCGCCGGACCTTTCCAGCGGTGATTCCTTCAATCTGCAAAGCGCGCTCAGCGGGAACAGGCCGGGAGCCTGAGCACCACTGACTGACAGTTGGGGCGCTGACCTCCAGACGGCTTGCCAAAGCGGCCTTGCCGCCGACAAGCCGGGCGGCCTCTTCCATCGCTTCAGTTGGGGTCATTTCGTGTTCTCCAGTTGACCTAGAGAACAGCATAAGGCATTAGCTAATCACAAGACAAGCCATTGCCTAACCAATAGCCATTGAGGGCATATTAGGCAATGCTTACCGGACCAGAACTCGGCGCGGCCATCGAAGCCGCCCGCATCAAAAAGAACGTCCCGAAGAACGCCCTTGCGAAGGTGTTCGGTATCTCCGCGCCGTCAGTAAATGGGTGGGTGGCTACTGGGCGCATCGATAAGTCAAAGCTAATTGAGGTCATCCGTTACTTCTCGGACGTAGTCGGCCCCGAGCATTGGGGGCTTGTCGGCGATGACGCCGAGATGCTGAAGCTTGCGCCCGTCTTAGGGCCGGCGGGATCAGCAGCAGACGCTGTGCTTCAGATGCTCGCCAAGGCAGGCAAGCTGACCCCTGAGGCCGCCAGCGCATCCTGTCAGCGGTAGACGAGGCATCTGACGCGCCATCCAACGTCATCACGCACGACTTCTCCGGCCTGCGCGTGCGCCCTGAAGAGATCCTGATCCCTCAGTACGACGTGCGCGGCGCGATGGGCCATGGCCAGGTGCCGGCCGATTACAACGAAGCGATCCGTAATCTGGTCATTCGTGAGGACGTGCTGCGAGAGAAGGGAGTGACCTACACCTCCCCCGAAGCACTTGCCATGATCACTGGCTGGGGCCAGAGCATGGAAGGCACGATCAACGACAAAGACCCGGTCATCGTCGATCGAGGTGTGAACGAGTTCATCGGTGAAGGTGTGTACGTGCTGACCTGGCATGGCCTGCTTTACATCAAGCGTGTCCAGCAGAAGGACGCAGAGCACTTCTGGCTGATATCGGACAACCCCAAGAACAAGGACCTCGAAGCGCGGATCGAAGACGTGACGATCCACGCGAAGGTGCTGCTGGTCTGGAATGCTAAGAAGGTTTGATCAACACCAACGCAAGGAAGCAACCATGCGAAAACTGCTGCTTATCACCGCCCTGGTTCCTCTGTGTGCATTCGCAATCGAAGACAAAGAGGTGGCCCTGTGCGCCTCGAAGAAAGGCACTGTTGAGCGCCTGTCTTGCTTCGACCAGCTCGCAGACCGGCACGGCCTAGCTCCAAAGACTGTAGTCACGCCGACTGTAGGAAAAGGCAAATGGGCGACATCGACAAGCACCGATCCTTTGACGGACAAGTCGATCTACCTGGCCTTTTTGGACGCTGACCGGGGCACCGGGCGGTTTGGTGAAAAGATCGACATGGTTGTCCGCTGCAAGGAGAACAAGACCGAGCTGTACATCAACTGGCAATCCTTCCTCGGCATGGACGGCATCAAGGTTACGCATCGGATCGACAAAAACAGCGCTGTCACCTCGACATGGGATATCTCGACTGATCGGAAATCCACGTTCATGCGCGCCCCTGTTGCCGCCCTCAAGCAGCTGGCTACAAGCGAAAGCTTTATAGCCAACGTGACGCCCTATGGAGAAAGCCCTGTGACCGCCGTTTTTGATACCAAGGGCGCTGAATTGGCGCTTCAGGATATTCGCAAGGGTTGTGGGTGGTAGTCGGGACGCCCCGGCCAAGGTAGCGGCAGGCTGCCGCGGCGGGGCGATGTGAGGGGTGGCGTTTTGTGGCGGGCGCGAAAAGCGACAGGGTGCTCACCGCGCGTCGATAGGATGCATTGGAACTTGCCTCAGTATATCTAGGTCGATATAGTGACTGAACTGATTCCCCATAACGATATCGTTGAAGATCTCGAGAAGCTAAAGCGAATCGATGTGAGGATCGTGTACCGCGTGCGCGAGCTAATCAATCAGCTCCGCGCAGATCCGGATCTCCTGGATGACCTTTTGCGAGATGGATACGGCGGATCGCCAGCGCGCCCAGCTAAAGGCGCGATCTTCAATATAAGAGCTTGGGGCGCAGCCCAAAGCCAGTGCTTAAACCTATGGCGTATACGCGATTTTTCGCTATCCCGTAAAGGTCTTGAGTACCGAATCGTGTATGCCGTGTTTCCGAAAACTGACCAAATTTTCGTGTTAGGCATTGTAGAAAGAGACTTTGACTATGAGCTCAGCCATCCAGTATCTCAACGGATCGTCGCTGCCTACCGGGCAATCGAAGAGGACATATGGTAATGCGTCGCAAGCCGCGTCTCCCTCGACGGTAAAGTTTTACCGATTTGAGCCGAGAGTGACGATTTCGGAAGCAGCGAAGCGCCACACCGCTTTCGACGAGTTCATGCAAGGTCTCGAGTCCGATCCCGCCCACTCGGCTGGATTTGCCGAAGCGAGGGCCTGGGTGGCGGACGCTCTCTATGGTGAGGAAGAAGACACCATGAAAACTCTGCGGCTCAAGCGCGGCCTCACCCAAGTGAAGCTGGCTGCGGCAATGGATACTAGCCAGGCGCAGATAGCCAAGATTGAAAGCGGCAGGCATGACCCGTCGATGACGACCTGCCGCAAGCTCAGTAAGGCTCTTGGTGTGAGTCTGGATTCAATTAGCGCCGCCCTGGAGCGCCAGGCGGACCTCAATGAGCGCAGGGTTTCAAAATGACTAAGTACGCGCACGCCATATTTTGTGACGATGCCCGACAGGAAATCAGCGGAAAAACCACATTGGTAGGCATCTACCAAGGCCAATGCCTAGTGCCGCAGTTCCCGTGTACCTTGCCCAAGCTTTGCATAAACCTGAGCATCTCAGCGCCGAGATCAGAGATGCCGAAATCGGTATCGGTTAAGGGTACGTTTGCCGGTGAAGAGGTGATGAGCATGAGCCTCGACAATGCTCAGATCGACTCAATCATCAACGCAAACCCTTCTCCGCGTCCTGAGCGAAAGCGGATCATGCTCGGCTTGATGGCTATCATGTCGCCCTTTAACCTGAAGGAGCCTGGCCGGCTGGCATTGCATGTAATGGTTGATGGCGAAGATCTCCCATGCGACAGCCTCGATATCGATGTAGCTCCGCCTGGAACGGTTTTCGGCTTTTAGTTTAGACCCCGCACCTAGCGGGGCTTTTTGTATCCCTCCCCGGCCGTTCCGGCTATTGATCCTCATCGACCTGCACGATTCCACACGACCTGCTGATTTCTGATCGGCATGCAGCCCGCCACTGAGCGGGCTTTTTTGTGGGTGCTGATCAGAAAGGCGCCGCTGCCTCTTCCAGCGGTTCCACCTCCCGTTCGCCCACCTCGATCTCCTCCTCCACCCGCCTCTCCCATTCCAGCGTAACGATGCCGTCATCGTTGCACGTCATGTTCAGCCCGTCCGTTTCGCCCAGCATTTCCATTACCGCATTCCATGCTTCCTCTGGGTCGTCATCCAAGCGATGGATCGTCACCCTTCGGTTCAGCTGCGCAATCGGCGAATTGATCATCGCTGATACCCGCAGCCCTAGCCGCTCCGCCGCGCTCGGCTTCCGAGCCTCCTGCACTCCCCTTTGCCTTGCCATATGAGCCTCCGAACTACTGGACGTGCGTACAGTATTTGCCGGCTTGCTAGTTAGGCAATGCAAAATATTTTGCAGATAATTAGGCATTAGCTATTTACAAGGGTTAGGCATTGGCTTATCTTGAACCCATCGACGCAGCAGCACCGCGTCAGGGCCTGAAAAGCCCACGCTCTTTAAAACTTTGCGCCATGAACGACTACCCGGCCAGTCCGGTTAGGTCACTCCCGGCTTCATCGGTGGGAGGGCAGAAAACCGATGAGACAAAACCGCTACGCCAGAAGGCGACCGGCGATCAGGTGTAGGCCGCAGAGGGGCCGAACCTGACGAGGTGATGACCGAACCGCGAGAATGACCCGGACGGCGTAGCGGATAGAAGATTCCTCATGCGCCTTCATACCAGGGCGCATCGGGAACCAGGAGGAACAGCAAATGCAATTCAAAGACAGACTGAAGGCGGCCCGCGAGAAAGCCGGCCTGACGCAGAAGCAGCTTGCCGAGGCGATCGGGATGACACAGGCAACAATCTCCGATCTTGAACGCGGCAAGTCAGCCAGCACGGCATTCAACGCACGGATCGCAGAAGCGTGCGGGGTTAACTCGATCTGGCTTGAGATTGGTCGTGGCGACATTGAGCCAGGCGCTGCGAATAGCGAACCTGCAGCGATTACAGCTCGCGACCTGTTCGCCTTAGAGGCAATGCACATCGTCGCGCCACGCCATGTCGACCACGACGCCTTGGCACGAGATGCATACGCCCTGGCAGACGCAATGCTTCGAGCACGGAAAACACCACCGGCATAGCGCGCAACGGAGAACGGAACATTCACTTCTGGCCATTCGCAAGAGTGGCCAGCGGGAAGACAACCGAACGCCGATACGCCGCTCAGCGACTGGATGAGGCGCAGTGGGCGGCTTAACAGGAAGGAATCGGAATGCAGTTGACCAGACAAGAAGACCTACTGCTAGACCGCATGGCGGCTCACATGGTCGCCAGCGGGAACATGGATATAAACGCCGCCATCGAGGCGATACGCGCTCAAGACCAGTCACTGCTAACCAAGCTCATCGGCCTGAAAGAAAGGCGCGAGTCGGTAGCTGTCGACGACTACGAGTACGACGGCGAATACGCCCTGGCTGATTTACGGGACTCAATGGCGCGGAAGGTCTACAAGACGCTACGCAAGCGACCCTATAAAGCGCCGGCAATCATCGACGGGGCGCGCCTGACGAGGCTTTCAGGCGGCCACGGACCGGACAAATCGATCTGGTATCGGATCGACGGCGAAGACGCATATGTAAGCCTGAATGACCTGCAGTTACATATAGCTGGCGAATGTAAGGCTGACTGCCCCAGATGTGCATTAGACGCTCAGACAGCCTAACAGGAGGCCCCATGCCCACCCTCCCCGAGCTGTACCTAATGGCCTCAGTCCTCATAGCCACCATGGCTTATGAGAATGGGGTTTCCTGATTGGAGGCGCCATCTTCTTCCCGGTCGCCATCGTTCACGGCATCGGCATCTGGTTCGGCGCCTGGTAACCACCCCACCCCCGCAGCTTGGCTACAGGCTGCAGCGGGGATTAACAGAATGGAGAGAGAGATGAGGACATACGTTGTTTGGTGCCCGGACCTGGGCCAGGAGCAGGAAGACGGCGCGACGATCCCGGCGACTGACCCCGCCGATGCGGCAGAAGGGTGGGCGGAATGGCACGACCGCAGCAGTGCAGAATATCGGATTGCCAGCGGGCGCGAGGAGATCGTGATAGTCCGCGACGTGGATGCCGGCGAGCAGCGCGAATGGATTGTGCGCGGCGAGGCGATGCCGTACTACACGGCGCAGCCTGGGGAGTCCGCGACGATCCGGGCGCAGGTGGCGCCGGGTCGGTGGGAGGATGTACCTAGACGTAGCGAGGCAAACAAATGAAATGGCAGCCGATTGAGACTGCACCCACAGACGGCACACGCATCTTGCTACGCGGCAGGAACGGCAGGATTGCTGATGGACACTATGGGCAGCCGGATGGGTTTGCAAACCCTAAGCGGTTTGTTTGGCCGTACATCAATGCAACCCCGACACACTGGGCTCCGCTCGCGTTGATTGCTGCCGCGGCGGAATTGCTCGCGGCGGCAATGAAGGTGAACGCATTGAGCATCCAGACCGATGCGCACAAGGAATTGCGTGCCGCCATCGCCAAGGCCCGCGGCACCCCATGCTAACCCTACCCCAAACCCTCCTCCTCATCTGCGTACTAGCTGCGCTGTTGGGGTGGGAGTGGTGGAGAGAGAAACCCTGAGCCAGCCAGACCAGACCCTAACGGGCCTGTGATAACCGTACGGCGCGCGGTGCTGTGAGCGCCATGACCATCAGCTGGAGCCGATCCGGCGTCACGGAAGACAACTCCTGCCTAGCGCCTGCCGGGAATCGGTAGCAGGCATTCATTCCCCCGCCCATCCGGGCAACCGAGGTATCCACCATGAAGCACTACGGACCCACAGGGCGCCGCGAACAGCCGTGCCCGGATGACAGCGTTTCCGAGGCTGACCAGGTTCTGGCCGCGCTCGACAGCCTCCACGAACCCACCATGCAGGCCTACGCCGAGTTCTGCGAGGACAAGCTTGAGGTGCCGGCCGCGCTGGCCAAGGCGCTGATCCTGTCCATCTGCTCCGGCAAGTGGGACGCGCTACGCAGCCGCATCGGCTACTCGAACGAATGGCTAGACGAAGCCCTGAACGAGATCGTCTGGAGCATCGACAAGCAGCAAGCGGAATTCATCGAACACCACGCGGCGCAGTTGCGCAGCAAGGCAGAGCAGATCGAACAGGAGGCGGCATGAGCAAGGAAGTGAAGCGGTACGCAGCAAACGTATTCATCCCCGGAAATCTTGGCCCTGTCCGGCGCGAAGTGGTCATGGAGGACGACTACGACGCCCTTCTCGCTGAGCGGGGTCGGATGGCTGCTGCTCTGGATGAAATAGGTGGACTGTGCCGCGCGCTTCGCCAGGGCGGCCCTGACCCGATGGACCTAGAAGACCTGTCGAATGCGCTGGAGCAGGCTGTAGACATGGCACATGAAGCCCTGCAAGGAGAGCAGCCATGACCAAGGACGTTTTCAACAAAGGGCCGGTGATCATTGAGGTTCTTCGCCTTGAAGGCGGTGAAGATCCATTCATATGCGCCATCAACGGGCGCATAGCGCTTGATCCTCTTTGCGAAATTGAGGAGCAACTCAGGGATGAAGAAGAGTTCAGCCACGGCGAAGGACTGTACCTGTACGAGGCCCGTTACTACTCGGGGCAGTTCGGCGAATACGGCATGTGTGAAATCGCGCCCGGATGGGAGCTGACGCTACTTGAGCATAACGCTGACTGGATGACGCCAGTTGAAGGAGCCCAGCCATGACCCTCAAGAACCTAGCCGGCGCCTTCCTGCTGTATTGCGGAGTGGCGCCGTTCTGCGGATGGCTCGGTTACGTGGCGCTGATAGGGGGTGTGTGATGGATGACCGCGAACTGTTGGAGCTGGCGGCAAAAGCGGCGCTAGGCAAAACCGCTATACCCAGGCATGCGGAAGATTTGGCCAGCCGCTGGAACCCTCTAGACGAAGATGAGGCGGCGCTGCGTCTCGCCGTCAGACTGCGCATGCATGTTTTGCTGGAAACTTCCGAGGTGACTGTGGCTGTAGATGACGCGGCCGGAAGGCGACAGCTAGTGCGTGTGCAGTTCATAGCCGAAGACCAAGGTGAGTTCATCGCCACACGCCGCGCAATCGTAAGAGCAGCAGCCGAAATCGGGAGGGCCATGTGATGGCTAGCCAGCGCCAACGCTCACTTCGCTACGCATATTGGAAGGGCTTCTCTATCGCCCTGCTCGTTTTCACAGGATGGATATACGTCAGCGCGCTGGCGGGGAGGGTTACGGGATGAAAGAGGTCGACTGGAGCAAGGCGCCCGAGTGGGCCACCGGCTACGGACTAATGAGTAGCAGCTTTGGCATTGAAGAAGTGTGGTTCAACGATGAGCAGTACCGGCCACTGCAAAGCCGTGGCGGCTATGGTCCATATCCATTTGGCGGGGGCGTAGGCCCTCATATGCACAACGCCACCAAGGGCCAAATTTCGTTTCAGCAACACAGGCCAGCGCCATGGATGGGCGAAGGCCTTCCGCCAGTTGGAGTTGCGTGCGAGGTGGAGAACGACATCGAAGGCGGCTGGGACGCGGTTGACGAGGTTCTGGCGCATACCGAAATCAAGGGTGCCCATGTCGCCGTCTTCAAGCGCGATGACCGAGTGTTCTATTCGCCTGACGGTACGTTCCGCCCCATCCGCACGCCTGAGCAGATCGCGGCGGAAGAGCGGGAGAAGGCGGTCAGCCAGATGGCTGTTATCGCGCTTGCTGGCGATAACCAGCTTGTCACCAAGGTGTATCTGGAGCGCCTTTACGACGCCGGCTGGAGGCGAATGGATGAACGCTAAACGACTTCGTGAGCTTCTGATCTACGACCCATTAACCGGAAGCTTCACACACCGAACTACTCGCGGACCCTGCAAAGAGGGTTCATTAGCAGGCTGCCTGAATGCCCTTGGCTATATAAGAATCTGCGTAGATTACGTTGACTACGCCGCCCATAGGCTGGCGTGGCTCTATCAGTTCGGCTCATTCCCAAGCAGCCAAATTGACCACATCAACGGAAATCGGGCTGACAACCGTCTCTGCAACTTGCGACTTGCCGATAACTCGCAGAATAACCAGAACAGGCCGCTACAGCGAAACAGTACATCTGGGTTCAAAGGGGTAAGTCTGCACAAGCAATCTGGGCGCTGGTTTGCGTATGCGACCAAGAATGGAAGACGAGTCAGCGGCGGGTATCACGGGTCGGCCGAACAAGCGTTCGCAGCAGCAACAGCTCTCCGCACGCAACTGCACGGGGAGTATGCAAAGCACGACTACCGCAAGGTGGCCCCATGAACCGAACCCAATCCCTCCCCTACGACGACACCCCCACAGGCCACAGCTTCGCAGCGGCGTGGTGGACCCTTACCGGGTTCGGCGTTCTTTCCGCAACACTGGTTGTCGGCCTCATCGGTGAGGCGGCGATCTTCCACCTTTTCGGGTAACACCAACTACTGATCAGGCTGCGCGAGACGCGGCCAGGGAGAACTCATGTCTACGGAATTGGCCCTTGTGCCGCCAAAGGAAACCGCTCTGCAAGTCTTCCAGGCAGAGAACGGGCTTGACCCGTACCTGCAGCAGATTCGCGCCGAGATCGACGCCTTCGTGCCGGATGTGTCGACGAAGAAAGGCCGCGACGCCATCGCATCGATTGCACACAAGGTCGCCCGATCCAAGACGGCGCTCGACAACGTAGGCAAGGAGCTGGTCGCCGAGCTGAAGGAGATCCCGAAGAAGATCGACGCCGAGCGCAAGCGGATGCGCGACACGCTGGACGCTTGGAAGGATGAGGTGCGGGCGCCGCTGAATGAGTGGGAGGCGGCAGAAGAAGCTCGCAAGGCAAAGCACCAGGGTGCCATCGACCAGATCAATATGCGGCTGGAGTGCCGCGACCTGGACTCGTCCGAACTGTGCCAGAACATCGAGTGGCTGGAGACCATGGCCATCGATGAGGGCTGGGAGGAATTCGAGTCCGAGGCGCTGCGAGCGAAGGACAAGGCCCTGGCCGCACTACGCGAAGCGCTTGTCGCGCGGGAGAGGCACGAAGCCGAGCAAGCCGAACTCGAACGCCTCCGCGCCGAAGCCGCCCAGCGCGAGCAGAAGGAGCGCGAGGAGCGCATCGCCCGGGAAGCCGCCGAGCAAGCCCAGCGTGAAGCTGAGCAGCGCGCACAGGCCGAACGTGACGCAGCGGCACGCCGTGAGGCTGAGGCCAAGGCAGCTGCCGAACAACGCGAGCTGCAACTGAAGCTTGAGGCCGAGCAGTCAGCCCGCCGTGAACTGGAAGCCCAGCAGCGCGCCGAGCAGGCCGAACGTGACGCCGAAGCCAAAGCCCAAGCCGCCGCCGCAGCCGAACGCCAGCGCCAGGCAGACGAGCAGGCCAGCATTGAGCGCGAAGCAAAGGCCCGCGAAGCAGACATCGCGCACAAGACAGCCGTCCTGACCTCCATCAAAGAGTCATTCATGGGCGCAGGCATCACCGAGGAACAGGCCAAGGCCATCATCAACATGATCCGCAAAGGCGAAGTGCCCAGCGTGTCGATTACCTACTGAGGCAGCCATGAACACAGCAATTGCCCAGCGGCAGGAGTCAGCCGCAATCGTCCAGGCGACGGAATCGACAACCATCCTTCAGGTCATCCAGCGCGCCGCCGCAGACCCGCAGTGCGACATCGAGAAGATGGAGCGCCTGATGGCCATGCATGAACGGATGCAGGCCAAGAACGCAGAGACGCAGTTCAACCTGGCTCTGTCAGCCGCTCAATCAGAAATGCGCCCAGTTTCGGCAGACGCTGAAAACAAGCAAACGCGCAGCCGATACGCCACCTACGCCAAGCTAGACAGCGCGCTTCGCCCTATCTACACCAGGCACGGCTTCAGTCTTAGCTTCAACTCCGAGGCCGCAAAGTCGGAAGGAGAGATTCGCGTGGTCTGCTACGTTTCGCACGCCGCTGGCCACACACGCCCTTACATGCTCGACATGCCAGCGGACGGAAAAGGCGCGAAGGGTGGTGACGTGATGACCAAAACCCATGCGGTTGGCTCTGGCGCGTCATACGGCATGCGATACCTGCTCAAGATGATCTTTAACGTTGCAGTTGGCGAAGACGACGATGACGGAAACGCCGCCGCCGCCCCCAAGCTGATCACGCAGGTTCAACTATATCGCCTGCAAGGTGTTCTATCGCAATGCAGCCAAGGAACGCAGAGCAAGTTTGCCGAGGCATGGCCAGACCCCGCATGCATGACAGCTGATCGCTTCGACACGGAGATCGTTGCGCTAGAGGGCGCGGCAGCCAAATACAAAGATCATCTGGCAAGCCAGGCGAAGGGGTGAGCCATGCAGATAATCCGTGACGTAGAGCAGGGGTCGGCCGATTGGCTGGCCCTGCGCCTGGGAATCGTGACCTGCTCCGAACTGGATTGCCTGCTGGTCAACGGCAAGGGCGAAGCCGGCTTCGGTGCCGGAGCCTTCACCTACATGGATACGCTGATTGGCGAGCGGATCACTGGCGAGGCCGCAGACCCGTTCAGCGGTAACCGACACACCGAGCGCGGGCATGAGCTGGAAGCAGTCGCCCGCGGCTTGTACGAGTCGCGTGAAGAGGTCGCCACGGAACAGGTGGCCATCATCCTGAATCACGGCATCGGCTACTCGCCGGACTCGCTAGTCGGCGCCAACGGCCTCACCGAGATCAAGACCAAGCTGCCGAAGTTTCAGGTCGGCGTCATCCTGGCCGGCGAGATACCGAAGGAGCACGTCGCGCAGTGCCAGGGCGGACTATGGGTGTCGGATCGGGAGTGGATCGACTTCGTGTCCTACTGGCCGGGCATGCCCCTTTTCGTCAAGCGCGCCTACCGCGACGAGGCGCTGATTCGCAAGATCAGCGAGCGCGTTTCCACCTTCTACGAACTGCTCGAAGAGCGGATGAATCGGGTCATGGGCATCGCAGCCTAACCCAACAACCAAGGAGCCGATATGGCACAGCTATTTGGACTGGCCCGCCTGGGCCGCGACGCGGAAGTTCGATTCACGCAGGCTGGAAAGCCTGTAGCCACTCTGGCGCTGGCGTTCGATTACGGGAAGAAGGGGAACGGCAAGCGACCGTCTCAGTGGGTAGACGCGGCGCTTTGGGGTGAGCGATCCGAAGCTCTGGCGCCTTACCTCCTTAAAGGCCAACAGCTGAGCGTGACGGTCGATGACGTGCACATCGAAACCTTCCAGAAGAATGACGGAACGCAGGGCCACAAGCTGACCGGGCGCGTATCAAACATCGAATTCGCGGGAAGCGCGCCGCAGCAGAACGGGCAGAACCAGCCTCCAGCGCAAGCAGCACCACGCCAAGCAGCTCAGCCGCAGCAGCCAGCCGCACGCCAGCAACCGGCGCCTGACTACGACAGCTTCGACGATGACATCCCCTTTGCCGACCCCTACCGCGGCGCCCGCTCGCTGCTGATCTGATCCACCGGGCGCCCAGCGCGCCCTCCTCCCCGGTACATCCCCATGAACAAACCGACCGGCACCCGCTGGGCAGGCTGATAAAGCGTGTCTCGGATTCGGGCATCACAGAAAAACGCTGTCCTCGCTGCGACGAATGGAAGCCCCATGACGACGCGCATTACCAGTTTCTGAAGACGCGCGGTTACCGGCGCAGCGAGTGCCGGAAGTGTGTGGCTGCCAAGCAGGTTGCCTACCAGCGAGCGAAGAGGCAGGCCGCAGCATGACACGAGACGAATACCTAAGCCGCGCTTATGGGTTCGCGTTGCGTGGTGAGCGTCTTCCGCACGCCAGGCTGAACGCAGACATTGTGCGCGCAATCCGCACCAACCGCCGCGGACTAACAGCCCGCCAGTGGGCGGAACAGCTCGGCGTCCATCAGCGAACAATCGACAAGGTGCGCGACTACCGCAGCTGGCGGCACGTCGCCCAGGAGGAGAGATGACTTGCGCGAGCCCGCTCGCCGGTAGGAGGCGCACGGAATACCGGCACTGGACACCGGCAGAGGACGCAACACTGGCAGAACTGTATGCCACCAAGCCCATCACCGAGATAGCAGCCCTGATGGGGCGCGGCACCGGATCGATACACAACCGCGTGTCGAAACTCAGACTGACGCGGCCGGATGAGTTCAAGGAAATCACAGGCTGCGGCAGGTTCAAGCCTGGCCACCAGACATGGAACTCTGGCCGCAAAGGATGGCAGGCAGGAGGCCGGGCCAAGGACACGCAGTTCAAGCTGGGTCACCGACCATCGAACACCTGGCGCCCCATCGGAGCGGAGCGCACCGACAAGGGCGGCATCCTCTACCGCAAGGTGGCTGACACCGGCAACAAGCGAACTGATTGGCGCCCGGTCCACGTGATGTTGTGGGAAGAGCATAACGGCCCCGTGCCGGCCGGGCATTTCCTCGTCTTCAAGGATCGCACCCCCGCCAACATCTCAATCGACAACCTCGAGCTGGTCACCCGCGCAGAGAACATGCGCCGCAACTCAATCGACCGCTATCCGCCCGAGTATCGCCAGGCAGCCATAACGCTCGGCTGGTTCAAGCGGAAGCTCAACAAACTGGAGCAGCACCATGAACAACCTCAGTGATCTGCGCGCCATCCTCGGCAAGACGATGGAGGGCGTGCTAGCCGGCACCTACTCGATTGAACAAGCAAAGGCTGTTGCCCAGGTCGCGGCCGAAGTGAATGCCACGGCGCGCCTTGAGGTCGACATGGCCCGCGCTACCGATGGCGACTTCCGAGGCTCTGGCTTCATTGACGTCGAGCCGCGCATTGCGCCGCGTGAGCCGCTACGGAGGATCGCTCCGTGACTGATCGCACCTACACCATCACCGTAACCGAGCGCCAGGCAGCAGAGCTGCAAGAGGCCTGCGAGCTACTGGCGCGGATCAAGATCGGCCAGATCGACCACGCCATTGAGCGGCTGCCTGGCTTCTACGACCGGCGCGACTGGGAGCAGGTCCACGCCACGCGGCACGAGATACAGCGCCTGGCTAACACGCTGATGCCGGAGGCCACGAAGCGCCGAGAGGATGGCGTTGCGTGGGATCTGTATCAGGTCATCCGGCATCGCCTTTCATGGGATCGCGCACACGACCAAGGCGTCATCAAACCCGGCGAGCCTCGCAAATGGCCCGAGATGATGGGCGTCTGCTACGACGAGCCGCTGGCAATGAGCGGGCTTCCGCTGGCCACAATCAAGGATACTGATAAATGAACGACACACTGAAGGTAGCCGGGCGAATCGGCGCTGAGCTGGGGGCTGCGAAGGCGGAGGTGGAGCGGCTGCGCGAGGCACTTCGCTGGTACGAGGAAAAGGTAACCGAGTGCAGGAAAATCGGATCGCTAGGCGATAACGCCAGACAGGCGCTTGACCTTGACGGCGGATTTCGTGCGCGCGATGCCCTATCCCAGCAGGCCGAGCCCACCGACACCTACACCGCCGTCGACATGGCCACAGCCGCAGCGCAGGGGTTCAGGGATGGGCAGGCGGCAGCAGAGCAAGCCCCGGCGCAGGATGAGAAAGCCGCCTTTGAGGCGGCTTACCGTGTTGTCGTCGATAACGGCTGGACGAACGTTAAGCACATGGCGCGTCAAGTTTGGGACCAAGCCCGAACCACACGCCCCGCGCAGGCCGAGCAGCAGCCTGTTTGCTGGGCTTCGAGCACGGCACTGGCGAAGCTGCGGAACGGGCGCAACAACTCACCATGTGTTCTCACAGATGGGCCTGCAGAGTTCAACGATACGCCGCTTTACGCCATCGCGCAGACCGCCCCGCAGCCGGAGCATAGCGAGTTGGCTGACACACTGCTCCGGCAGGTCGAACTGAGAAACGAGGTTATCTGCGAGCTCTACGCTGAGTTCTCGCGGGGCGGAACTCCCAACTGGGAGCCGATATTCGAGCGCGCAATGAAGCTGGTCGTTTACGCCATGCCAGAGCCGGCTCGCTCTTTCGCGCTCTCGAAGAGCGCCTCGCCGCAGCCGGAGCAGAGTGGGCTGGTGGAGGCGCTGAAACCGTTCGCGGCCATAGCCGACCAGTACGACGCGGCCGAAGACGATAGCCACCAGGTATTTGTTGATGCGATCAGCGAAGAGAGCGTCCGCATAACCCTCGGGCAGTGCAGAAACGCCCGCGCCGCCCTGTCCGCCACACCCAGCCCCGCCCAACGAGGTGAAGCATGAGCAAGGTATTGGTTGATCCCGCTGCGCTGGAAGAGGCGGCAAAGTGGCTAGAGGTTCACTCGTCCAGTTCAGGCAGCGCTGAGGCTTTCGCGGCTGAGGCATTGCGCGAGGCCATCGCCCAGCCCGCAGAGGCGGGAGGTGTGGACTTCGGGTTCGACGATCGCTCTGTAAAGGTAAGTCAGGAGGCATACAGCATCTTTCTGGAGCGCGAGCGCGCACTGCAGGATGCCCTGTCTGCCGTGACCGCCGAGCGGGATAGGCTGCAAAGCCAGCTGGCCGAGACTCAGGCGAATGACCGCGCCGCGATGGGATACCTGCACGATGTGCGGCAGCTCGTAGGTGGCTCTGACTTTCCAGAGATGGTTAGGAACGTAGCCCGCATGGTTGACGCGCTGCCGGGGTGCGTTGAGCTTATCGAAGCGCTCAGCCCGATTGAGTGTGATGTGCTCAGAAAGGCCCGCGCCGCCATGGCTGCGAAGGAGGCGTGATATGGCGATCATCCATACCAACTGCACATGCGGTAAGGCTGTCGAAATCAGGACTGGCAGTGATGCAAATAGCAACTACCGGAAAGACGGCAAGCAGGCGGTTTACCCGGGCGAAGACGGGTACTGCATATTCCGTTGCAGACAATGCCTAGAGCCGCTGCACCAGACTGTCCCAGCCTTCGCACACCAAGCCTAACCCCTAACCCCACCCAAACACACAGCCTGCCGGCGAGAGTCGGCGGGGATGCATTTCTATTGCTGTGAGGAAAACATGAATGAGCTGGCATTGTTTGCCGGAGACGGCGGAGGAATTCTCGCCTCTCACCTGCTTGGAATCAGGACGATATGTGCCGTTGAGTGGCGAGAGCACAGCCGCCGAGTTCTTGCCCAGCGGCAAAAGGACGGGTGCCTTTCACGCTTCCCGATCTGGGACGACATCAGAACATTTGACGGAAGGCCGTGGCGAGGACGAGTTGACATCGTATCTGGCGGGTTTCCCTGTCAGATCGAAAGCACTGCCGCGGCTGGACGAAACAATGCGGATGACCTTTGGCCGGAGATGCGGAGAGTCGTGGCAGATGCAACTCCCTGGTTTGTGTTTGCGGAGAACGTCAGCGCCAGAGCGGTCGAGCGAGCGGCTGCCGACTGCTGCGCGATGGGTTACAAAGCCGACCTCCTTGCCCTTAGCGCGGCAGACATGGGTGCTGACCACGTTCGGGAGCGATATTGGCTTCTTGCATACGCCGACGACAAAAGCGAACTACGCCGCGCCATCCATGCAGAAGTGGCCGTCAGCGCGGGCTTTCGTCACGGCCTTTGGCAGGCCGAGCCCAGAAAACCACGAGTGGCTGATGGGATGGCCGGACGGATGGAGCGATACAAGTCCACTGGAAATGGACAGCTTCCGATCGTGGCTGCATCAGCACTTTGCATTCTTGCCTGCGCTTGAGCGCGCCGCCTAACCCCACACGCAGCAGGAGATAGACATGCAGCACACAGACAAGATGCGGGCAGAGTTCGAGGCGTGGTGGGACAGGCAGCCTCACCGCGAGCAGTTCGAGGATTTGAAGCAGCAGTTCTGCAACGTGGCGGTGGCGTTCTACCAGAAGGGACAGGCTGATTCAGTGAAGCTGGACGGGATTGAGAGCGTCCATCACCAGCTCGGCATGGTGTGCCTGAACTTCAAGACCACCGAGCAGACTCGAGATTTTGCACGGGCGTGCCGCGCAGCGATAGCAGCCGGCGTAACGGTGAGGGGGTGAGGGATGGCCAGATATCAGACCATCAAGCGATTTTCAGAGGCAACCGGCTACACTGAGCACGCAATTCGGGCCAAGCTCTCCAAAGGAGTCTGGCCATTGGGTGAAATCTGGATCAAGGCACCAGACGGCCATGTGCTGATCAGCGTGGAAGGGTACGAAGCATGGGTGGAAAGCGGAATGGAGTCCGGCGCGCGTCGGCTTCCAGCATTGAAATCAGTTTCATGTGGCAGGGGGCGCAGTGCCGTGAACGTCTCCCACTTGAGCCCACCCCCGCTAACCTGAAGCGTGCCGAGCAGCACAAGGCAGCGGTAGAGCTTGCCATCTATAACGGCACCTTCGACTACGCAGCGACTTTCCCCAAGTCAAAGCGCGCTGTAAAGCTCGGGCATCAGACCGGGCTGATTCCCCTCTCCGACTATCTCGACAAGTGGCTAGCCCGAAAGGAGGCGCATCTGAAGGCGTCGACCCTGGACGGCTACCGCAAGATCATCAGTGGCGTATTGGTGCCGAGGCTGGGCCATGCGCCGCTGGTGACGCTCACGCGGAAGATGGTTCGAGATGAGTTGACGAAGATGGACGCCTCGAACAAGCGGCTTGCCAACGTGCAAAGCTGCCTGCGGTCGGCGCTGAATGATGCGGTCGATGACGAGCTGATCGAAGCGAACCCGCTGGCCGGCTGGACGTACTCAGTGAAGGGCAAGCCCAAAGCGGAGGACGAGATTGACCCGTTCACGAAGGAGGAGCAGGCGGCGATTCTGGCAGCAGCGACCGGGCAATACCGGAACCTGCTGCAGTTCGCGTTCTGGACCGGGCTGCGCACGTCGGAGCTTGTGGCGCTGGAATGGGGGGATATTGACTGGCTACGGGGGGAGGCGCGGATATCGCGAGGACTGACCAAGGCGGCCAAGGAAGCGGAGCTGCCGAAGACGGCGGCAGGATTGCGGGACGTGAAGCTGTTGCCGATGGCACTGGCGGCGCTCGAAGCGCAGAAGGCCCACACCTATATAGTAGGCGGGCCGGTCTTCCATGATCCGCGGTACAACAAACCCTTCGACGGCGACCAGGCTATCCGGAAGTCATTCTGGATCCCGACTATCCGCAAGGCGAAGGTCCGCTACCGGAACCCGTACCAGACCCGGCACACTTACGCATCGATGATGCTGAGCGCCGGCGAGCATCCGATGTGGGTGGCAAAGCAGATGGGCCACAGTAGCTGGGTGATGATCGCCCGCGTCTATGGCCGGTACATCCCGAACGATGGCGACACGTCCGGCAGTAAGGCGGCTGAGCTGTTCGGGACGCCGGTTCAAATCCCTAATGAGGAGTCAGCATGATCGAATCGAAAATGCGGGAAGAGTTTGAGCGTGTCGTGGGAGTGTCATGGCTCGAAGGCGCCAAGGTGTGCGAGATCTGGAAGCTATCTTGGCAAGCGTGCCTTGCGTCGACTGTGGTTGAGCTGCCAATCAGGTTTGACGGCGATCACGGGGGCGATGCGCACCACGCTGATATTTACGATGGAGCACTCGATGAATGCGCCGAAGCCATCAGAAAAACAGGCATTTCAGCAACATTTCAGCAACCAACACGCTGAAAGCCAGTGATTACGGCAACTG
>NZ_AZSV01000027.1:0-50422 GCF_000582595.1 Pseudomonas sp. BAY1663 | reverse complement strand
CGAGGCTCAAAAGCATCGCCCCGAGGTCGGGGCTCCCACAGAAGCAGCCGGTGCACACCGAACCGGTGGGAGGCGCGCCCCCGCGGCGATAGCAGGCCGCAGGACTGCCCGGGGCAAAAGCATCGCCCCGAGGTCGGGGCTCCCACAAGAACAGCAAGCCCACGCCGAACCGGTGGGAGGCGCGCCCTCGCGGCGATTGCAGGCCGCAAGGCCTGCCCGGAGCAGGGGGCTCAGTAAACCCAGATCTCGACGCGCCGGTTCTTCACCCGGCCGCTGCCCTGGTCATTCGAAGCGACTGGAAGTTCTGATCCCATTCCATTGATTTCCCTAAAGAAAGCGCCGCGCTTGCTCAGCTCGCGGCGCACCGTCATGGCGCGCAGTTTGGACAGCAGGGCGGCGCGCGTGGGGTCGCTCTTGGTGTCGCCGAAGCCGATCAAGGCCGCACTGCCGACGAGCTTGCCGTGGGCGCGCAGGTAATCCGCCACCCGGTCGAGATCGCGCTGGGCCTTGTTGTCCAGTTGCGCGGTGCCTTCCTCGAAACGGAAGTTGACCGTCAACCGCTGGGCCTCGCTGGCCAGACGCTGGTAGAACGCGGGCATGTCCGCCTGGGGCGCCTGCCTGACCACGTCGACGTGCTGCGCCACGTAGCCGGACTGCTCGACGATCTGCTGGCCGGCGCTGCTGTGGATGAACTCGATGTAGGCCTGGTCCATGGGGTCTGGCCGCTCGGGCGCGCATAGAGGAACAGGCGACGGGACAACGGGTAGTCCTCGGTGGCGACCAGCGCGTTGAGCGGCAGCATCGGCTGCGACTTGCCATCGGCGATGGCCAGTGCCTTGGCCTTGCCCAGCGAGGCCAGCCCGGTGAAACCGATGGCGCCGCGATTCAGCGTCACCGCGCGCGACAGGGCGTCGTTGGATTCGTAGCGCCTGGCGCTATCGGAGAGGGTCTTGCCCTGGCGCGCCAGGACCAGCTCGTTGAACGTGTCCCAGGTGCCCGAGCGGTTGTCGCGGGCATGCAGCTGAACCGCCAGGTCCGGCCCGCCCAGCTCGCGCCAGTTGCGAATCTCGCCGGCGAACAGCTCGGCCAGCTGGCCGGTGGTCAGCGATTGCACCGGGTTGTCCGGGTGGACCACGATGGCCAGGCCATCGATGGCGATCACCTGTTCCGCCTGGGCGCTGCGCATGTCGCCCAGTGCCACCAGCTCGGCGCGCTCGGCGGCCTTGATCGGGCGGGAAGCGGCGGCCAGGTCGCCATAGCCGTCCTTCAATCCGGCAAAACCGGTGCCGGTGCCGTGCGCGGCCACCGTGGCGTAGACGGGGCGACCTTCCGGGGTGCGGGCGCTGATGCGCTGCTCGTTTTCCACCTCGGTGGGCTGGGTGCGTACCTCCTGCAGGCCCTGGGCCTCGAACAGCCCGGCGATGAGCATCGGCGCGAGCTTGGCCCCCACGGTATTGGAGCCGTGAATGCGCAGCACCGGCGTGTCGTCGGCAGGTAGTGGGAGTGCGGCGAAGACCTGCGCGGGGATGCTGCAACCAGCCAAGCCGAGCAACAGCAGGCTCAGAACCCGGGCCCGGAACCTCTCTACGGTGATACGTGGCGACATCTCGCGACCTCCCTGTTGAAGGCCGCGAGATTAAGACGATTCGGTTACCGAAATATGACGGCGCGCCGTGCCCGTTGGTTATCGCGCCAGAATGCAAACTGGCGCAAGTTCGGCACGGGGATCAGGCCAGTTCGATCCACACCGGGCAATGATCGGACGGCTTCTCCATCGCACGGATATCGTAGTCGACGCCGCAATCGGTGACCCGTTCGTGCAGCGCCGCGGTGGTCAGGATGTAGTCGATGCGCAGGCCCCGGCGCGGTTCGTCCTCGAAGCCGCGGCTGCGGTAGTCGAACCAGCTGAAGCGGTCGACGACTTCCGGATTGAGGGTGCGAAAGCTGTCCTGCAGGCCCCAGCCCTTGAGCCTGCCGAGCCATTCGCGCTCTTCCGGCAGGAAGCTGCACTTGCCGGTGCGCAGCCAGCGCTTGGCGTTCGCCTCGCCGATGCCGATGTCGCAATCTTCCGGCGAGATGTTGAAATCGCCCATCACCGCCAGCGCCAGGTCCGGGCTGAACTGCTGTTCGAGCAGTGCCTGCAGGTCGGCGTAGAAACGGGTCTTGGCGGGGAACTTGACCGGGTGGGCGCGGCTTTCGCCTTGCGGGAAATAGCCGTTCATGACCGTCACCGGCTGGCCGTTGGCATCGGCGAAACGGCCCCAGATGAAACGCTTCTGCGACTCCTCGCCGTCGCTGGGGAAGCCCTTGTGGATTTCCAGCGGTGCCTGGCGCGAAAGCAGGGCGACGCCGTAGTGCCCCTTCTGGCCGTGGTAATGCACGTGGTAGCCGAGCGCCTCGATTTCCGCCTGGGGGAACTGCTCGTCGGCCACCTTGGTTTCCTGCAGGCCGATGATGTCCGGCTGGTGTTTTTCTATCAGCGCAGAAAGCTGATGAGGTCTTGCGCGCAAGCCATTGATGTTGAAGGAAACGATTTTCATAGGATATCCATGCGTGTTGCCTGGGGGCGACGCTTGCAGGTGACGGTCCACCCGGGGCGTCAACCACTGCGCCGGCCTGCGGCGCCGGGGGTGGGCGAAAGCCGTGATTCTAGTGACTCGCCGCCGTGCATACCAAGCGCGTTTCCGTAGCATGCTGGCTGCCGCCTGCTGCAGGGCCGCCATGCGGATGAAGAGGGCGCTCGTGGCGGGCTGGGCGGCCGGCTGCTAAGTTGCAATCATCCTTGCAAAAAACAGCCGAGAGCCGCCATGACGATACCTGCCGAGGTCCGTACGCTCGATAGCGGTTACGACCGCGAAACCCGCTCGTTGCTGTATCACGCCTATCGTCACGAACCCACCTTCGCCTACCTGTTCGAGGCGGATCGCCCTGGTTACGAACAGCGCGTGCGCGCGACCGTGCGCGAGCTGGTGAACCAGCATTTCCTGCAGCAGCAGCCGGCGCTCGGTCTGCTGCAGGAGGACCGGCTGATCGCGGTCGCGCTGATCGCGCCACCACAGCGGCGGCTGGACATCACCGAGAGCTGGGCCTGGCGCGCGCGCATGCTGCTGACCGCCGGGTTTCGCTGTACGCGGCGCTATCTGGACTATCACGATGCGGTGCTGGCCTGCTTGCCGGCCGGGGCCGTCCATCTGCTGCCGCTGCTGGGCGTGCATCCGCAGTTCCAGGGCCAGCACTACGGCGAGCAGTTGCTGGCGGCGGTGCACGACTGGTGTGCCGAGGACGAGAGCTCCGAGGGCCTGGTGATCGATACCGGCAACCCGCGTTACCTGAATTTCTACCAGCGCCAGGGCTACCAGGAGATCGGCCAGGTAGCGGTCGGGCCGGTGGTCGAGCATGTGTTCTTCCACCCGGCACCGCGGCGCTTGGAGGCGACGCGCTAGGCGCGCCGAATTTTATCGTGCCGGGCCAGTCTGAGTGGCCTGACACCCGACGATGCCAGCCCATGCCCGGACCACCGCACGAACACCCTGCCGACCGCCTCGCCGCTGCGTTCGGGCATGCCGGGTGGGGCATGCTAGCATTGCGCGCCATGTGCAAATCGAACCGACTCGGCCTGCTGGTAGCCGTACTTGTGATGTTGACCGGGATCGGTACCGGCGCCGCCGAGCTCGATGTGCGAATCGAGCCGGCGAACCGGGCGCTGCGGGAAAATATCGAAAACTACATCGGCGACCTGGGTGACCGCGACGCCCGCGAGTTGCTGCGCTACAGCCGGGTCGCGCAAAGCCAGGCGGAAAAGGCACTGCAGGCGCTGGGCTACTACCTCAGCCGGATTCGCAGCGACGTGAGCGAAGGCGAGGAGCCGACGCTGATCCTGCATGTGCGGACCGGCGAGCCGGTGCGCCTGCGCAACATCGAGGTGCGCCTGGACGGGCCGGCGGCGCAGTTCTCCGGCTTCCGGGTGGCCGAGCGCACCCTGCGCCAGGGCGACGTGCTCAACCATGGGCGCTACGAAGAAGTGAAGCAGCAGTTCCTCAACCAGGCCTCGCGCTATGGCTATTTCGATGGCCGCTTCACCCGCCAGCGGCTGGCGATCGACCCGCGCGAGAACACGGCTGACGTCGAACTGGTGTTCGACAGCGGCCCGCGCTACCGGCTGGGCGACGTGCGTTTCGAGGGCGACGCGCCGTTCGACGACGATCTGCTGATGCGCATGGTGCCGTTCAAGGCCGATACCCCCTATGACTCCGAGCTGATCGCCGAACTCAGCCAGGCGCTGCAGTCGAGCGGCTATTTCGAAGGTGTCCGGGTCGATGCCAATCCGACCACTGCCAGCGAGCAGCGCATTCCGGTGGCGGTCCGGCTGGCCACCCGCAAGCCGCGCACCTTCGGCCTGGGCCTGGGCTATTCCACCGACGTGGGGCCGCGCATCCGCCTGAACTGGACGCGCCACTGGGTCAACCCGCAGGGCCACAGCTACGGCGCCGAAACCGAGCTGTCGGCGCCACGGCAGAACGTCGGGCTCTGGTACGACATCCCGCTCGACCCGCCGCTGACCGACAAGCTGCGCTTCGTCGGCGGCTACCAGAACGAGGAAATCGCCGGCACCGACAGCCTGAGCCGCCTGCTCAAGGTCGGCCCGGAATGGCACAGCCAGTTGCCCAGCGGCTGGCAGCGGGTGCTGTCGCTGAAGTGGCAGCACGAGGAATACCGCCTCGGCGACGACTCGGGCCTGAGCACCCTGTTGATGCCCGGCGTCGCCTACAGCTACCTGCGCAGCGACAACCGCATCGACCCGAGCCAGGGCTACCGCCTGCAGTTCGAGGTGGCGGCGGCCAAGGACGGCGTGTTCTCGGACGCCGACCTGATTCATGCCAACGTGCTGCTGCGCGGGCTGACCACGCTCGGCCAGCGTCATCGCTTCCTCGGCCGCGTGCAGCTCGGCGGCAACTGGACCGACGAGTACGTCAACGTGCCGCCGTCGCTGCGCTACTTCGCCGGTGGCGACCAGAGCGTGCGCGGCTACGACTACCAGAGCCTGTCGCCGACCAATTCCGATGGCGACCGGATCGGCGGCCGCTACCAGTTCGCGGTCAGCGCCGAGTACCAGTATTCGATCGCCGAACGCTGGCGCATCGCGACCTTCGTCGACCAGGGCAATGCCTTCAATTCGCTGGAGTTCCCGACCCTCAAGAGCAGCGTCGGCGCCGGTGTGCGCTGGGTTTCGCCGGTGGGGCCGATTCGCGTCGACCTGGCGCACCCGCTCGATGGCGATGGCGGCGTGCGTCTGCACTTCTCGATGGGGCCTGAATTGTGAGGCGGGCATGGCGGGGCGTCGGCTGGACGCTGCTCGGCGCGCTCCTGCTGCTGATCGTCGCCCTGGGCGCGCTGCTCGGCACCACCGGCGGCAGCCGCTGGCTGCTGGCCCAGGTGCCGGGGCTGACAGTCGAGGCGTTCGACGGCACTCTCGGCCGGCGCTGGCAAGCCGAGCGGCTGTTGTGGGAGCAGGGCGGCAACCGGGTCGAAATCGAGCGTCCGCGGCTTGCCTGGTCGCCGGCCTGCCTGCTGAAGCGGACCCTGTGCATCGACGAACTGCTCGCCGGCGATATCGAACTGGTCTTCCCGCCCGCCGAGTCGGAGCCGGACGCCGAGCCCTTCAGCCTGCCGGACATCGACCTGCCGTTGGCGCTGCAGGTCGGCCGCATCGAGATCGGCCGCCTGCGGCTGAACGCTGCCGAACAACTGCGCAGCCTCGACCTGCAGGCGGACTGGCGCGCCGCCGGGCTGGACATCCAGCGCCTGACGCTGCGCCGCGCCGATCTCGATCTGGAAATGCGGGGGCGGCTGCAACCCCGGGGAGCCTGGCCGCTGGCGCTGCAGGGCCAGGCGGCGCTGCGCTCGCCGGACATGCAAGCCTGGGCGCTGATGATCGACCTCGAAGGCGACTTGCGCGAACAGGTCCGCCTCGCCGTACAGAGCCAGGGCTATCTCGAGGGTTCGCTCGATGGCCAGCTGCGCCCGCTCGACCCGCAGCTGCCGGCGACGCTGAAGCTCCGTGCCGACGGCTTCAAGGCCATGCCCGAGCTGCCCGATACCCTGCGCCTGGACGAACTGGAACTGGCCGCGAACGGGAACCTGGAGGACGGCTATCGTTTGCTCGGCACCGGCCTTCTGCCGGGCGAGGGCGGCAACGTGCGCCTGGCGCTGGAAGGGCTGCTCGAGGCGAACGGGGCGCGGCTCGACACCCTCGAACTGGATGCCGGCGAGCAACGCCGGGTGCGCCTGAGTGGCGATGTCGACTGGCAGCAAGGCCTGGTCGCCAATGCCGATCTGGCCTGGCGGGACTTCCCCTGGCGACGGCTCTACCCGCAGATCGACGAACCGCCGGTGGCGCTGCGCGAGCTGACGGCGCAGTTGCAGTACGACAACGGCAACTACCTCGGCCACTTCGACTCGGCCATGAGCGGGCCGGCGGGCGACTTCACCCTGGCCAGCCCGGTCAGCGGCAATCTCGAGGTGGTGCATCTGCCGCAGTTGCAGTTGCGCGCCGGGCAGGGCAGCGCCAGCGGCTCGCTCAGCGTCGGCTTCGCCGACGGCATCAGCTGGAATACCGACCTGACGCTCAGTGAACTCGATCCTTCCTACTGGCTTGCCGAGCTTCCCGGCAAGCTCGGCGGCTCGCTGAAAAGCCGTGGCGCCTTGCGCGAAACCCGGCTGCAGGCCGAGGCCGCCCTCGACATCGCCGGCCGCCTGCGCGGTCAGGCCACCAGCCTGCAGCTGCAGGCCAGCGGGGAGGACGGTCGCTGGGCGCTGCCCGGCATCGACCTGCGCATGGGCGACAACCGTATCCATGGCCAGGGCACCTGGGCGCAGACTCTGGATGGCCAGCTGCAACTGCAGCTCGGCCGCCTGGCCCAGCTGTGGCCGGACCTGCGCGGCCAGTTGAACGGGCAGGTCGGACTCGCCGGCACGCCTTCGGCGCCGCAGGGGCATGCCGAACTGAGCGGCCGCAACCTCGGCTATCAGGACAACCGGCTGCGCCGGCTCAGCCTCGACGCCCGGCTGGCCGAAGGCGAGCAGGCGCGCCTGACCTTGAGCGCCGAGCGGATCCGCGCCGGCGAAACCGATCTCGGCGCACTGCGGGTGGAAGCCGACGGTACCCGCGAGCGGCACCAGGCGAACCTGCAGCTGCAGGGGCCGCTGCTGAACCTGGCGCTGGCCTTCGACGGCGGCCTGCGCGACGGCGACTGGCGCGGCCGCCTGTTGCGCGGCAGCCTCAGCGCCGAGCAACAGGACTGGAACCTGCAACAGCCCGCGGCGCTCCGGCGCTTCGCCGATGGCCGGCTCGAGTTCGGCGCGCATTGCTGGATGTCCGGCCCCGCCAGCCTCTGTGCCGAGGACCAGCGGCTGCTGCCCGACCCGCGCATCCGCTATCGCCTGCGCGATTTCCCGTTGCAGACCTTGGCGGGTTATCTGCCCGATGATTTCGGCTGGCAGGGTGAGCTGAACGCGGACATCGAGCTGGACCTGCCGGCGCGAGGCCCCAGCGGCCGGATCAGCCTGGATGCCGGCCCCGGCGTGCTGCGCATGCGCGAAGGCGATGAATGGTACGAGTTCCCCTATGCGACCCTGGCCCTGGACAGCCGCCTGCTGCCCGAGCGCGTCGACAGCCAGTTGCGCTTCCAGGGCGGCGAGCTGGGCGAACTGGAGCTGCACGCACGCATCGATCCACGCCGCGAGATCAAGCCCCTCTCCGGCGAGTTCCGCCTGAATGGCCTGGACCTGGCCGTGGCGCGCCCGTTCGTGCCGATGGTCGAGCGTCTCAAGGGCGAACTGAACGGCAGCGGCCAGCTCTCCGGCAGCCTGCAGCACCCGCAGCTGAACGGCCAGCTGGCCCTCAGCGACGGCGAGGTTTCCGGCAGCGAATTGCCGACCACCTTCGAAGACCTGCAGGTGCGCCTGCTGATCGATGGAGAAAGCCTGCGCATCGACGGCGACTGGCGCGCGGGCGAGCAGGGCCGTGGCACGCTGGCCGGCACACTGGCTTGGGCCGAGGCGCTGGACCTGGACATGCGGGTCAGCGGCAATCGCCTGCCGGTGGTGGTCGAGCCCTATGCGGAGCTGGAAGTGGAGCCGGATCTGCGCATCGTCCTGAGCGGCCAGCAACTGGCCGTGAGCGGTCGGGTCGAGGTGCCCCGGGGCGCCATCACCGTGCGCGAACTGCCGCCCTCGACCGTGCGGATTTCGGAGGATGCGGTCATCGTCGGACGCGAGGCCGAGGAGCCGGCGACGCCGATGGCGGTGAAGATGGATATCGATGTCGAGGTCGGCCAGGATCGCCTGCGCTTTTCCGGCTTCGGCCTGACCGCCGATCTCGCCGGCTACCTGCACATCGGCGACAACCTGGACGCCCGCGGCGAACTGCAGCTCAAGAACGGCCGCTACCGTGCCTACGGCCAGCGCCTGACCATCCGCCGCGCCGAGTTGCTGTTCACCGGAGTGCTGAGCCAGCCGTTCCTGAACATCGAGGCGATCCGCCGTATCGATGCCGAGAACGTGGTGGCGGGGCTGCGCATCACCGGCAGCGCCGAGCAGCCGCGCGTCGATGTGTTCGCCGAGCCGGCCATGAGCCAGGAGCAGGCGCTTTCCTACCTGGTCCTCGGGCGGGCGCTGGGCGCCGATAGCGGCGACAGCAACCTGCTGGCGCAGGCGGCGCTCGGCCTGGGCCTGGCCGGCAGCTCGTCGATCACCGGCGGCCTGGCACAGCGCCTGGGCATCCAGGATTTCCAGCTGGATACCGAAGGCACCGGCGCCACCACCAGCGTGGTCGCCACCGGCCGCCTGAGCGAACGCCTGGCACTGCGCTACGGCGTCGGCGTGTTCGAGCCGTCCAACACCATCGGCCTGCGCTACCAGTTGACCCGGCGGATATTCCTCGAGGCCGCCAGTGGCCTGGCCAGTTCGCTGGACCTGTTCTACCGGCGCGATTTCTAGGGGCTTTTAGGGTCTGTTGACGTTTCATCGCGGCCGCGCCGGAGCCTGTTTTTGCGCGAGGCAAGGCACGAGGAGCGTAGTTTGGTCATTCCAAATCAGCGACGAGTAACGCCGCATCGCGCAAAAACAGGCCCGGCCCTTTGGGTTGCGCGGCAAATGGCGCCATGCGGCGTTGCGGGACTTGGCAAGGGAATGACCATTACCTGCGTCCCGCGCCTTGCCTGGCGCCATTTGACGCAGCAACGCGGCTCGCGATGAAACGTCAACAGCCCCTAACTCATCGTGGACCTGTAGGAGCCAGCTTGCTGGCGATCCGTGCGCAACGCCGATGATCGCCGGCAAGGACTCGGCGCCCCCGGCTCCTATGGAGTTGGTGTGTACATGCTGCCTTTTGGATGAGGGCTTCCAGGCGCGCCGCCCAGGTGCCTCCTCGGCGCGCTTTCGAGGTCATCGCACCGTTTCGAAGCGGGCACCGACTGGCGCGCGCACCAACTTGGACTACGCTCGCTTTCGTGTGGCAGCGGCTGGTGAAGCGGTGGCGCCGGGAATCCTGATCGTCCGGTCGATTTCCAGCGTCGCGCCGATCACCGAAACTGGCGCAATCGACCCGCGCGCCAGGGGGCGGGGCAGTGGTAGCATCCGCTCTCCGGATCTGTGCGGAATGCCGCTACAAGGCTCTAGCATGAGTCTTGCAGTGGTGGCTTTGAGGTTCATCGTCATTACCTTGACGATGGCTCGAAACTCGTCGTTACCAGGCCGTTGAAAAACCATCGTCACGAGCGTCATGTTTTTCAACGACCTCCATGGTGGCGCGACACTAACGCGAGCGTGACTCGCAATAAGAAAATAAGGTGCTCGAATGGAATTCCTGAACAACCTGGTCAACAGCATCAATGCCCTCGTCTGGGGCCCACCCATGCTGGTGCTGATCCTGGGGACCGGCCTGATCCTCATGATCATGCTCAAATTCATGCCACTGGCCCGCATCGGCACCGGCTTCGCCCTGATGTGGCGCGGCCGGGCCAAGGGGGATGCGGAAACCGGTGAAATCAGCCCGTTCCAGGCGCTGATGACGTCCCTGGCGGCGACCGTCGGTACCGGCAACATCGCCGGCGTCGCCACGGCGATCTTCCTCGGCGGCCCGGGGGCGCTGTTCTGGATGTGGTGTACCGCGCTGGTGGGCATGGCGACCAAGTACTGCGAAGTGGTACTGGCGGTGCACTACCGCGAGAAGGACGACCGCGGCGAGCACGTCGGCGGACCGATGTACGCGATCAAGAACGGCCTGGGCAAGAAGTGGATCTGGCTTGGCACCGCCTTCGCCATCTTCGGCGGTTTCGCCGGCTTCGGCATTGGCAACATGGTGCAGGTCAACAGCATGGCCCATGCACTGCAAACCACCTTTTCCGTGCCGCTGTGGCTGACCGGCCTGGGCACCATGGTGATCGTCGGCCTGGTGATCCTCGGCGGTATCCGCCGTATCGGCGTGGTCGCGGCGTCGCTGGTGCCGTTCATGTGCCTGGCCTACCTGATCGCTGCGGTGGTGGTGCTGGTGGTGAACGCCGAGGCGATTCCCGCCGCCTTCGGCCTGATCTTCACCCATGCCTTCACGCCGATTGCGGCCACCGGCGGCTTTGCCGGCGCGGCGGTGATGGCGGCGATCCGTTTCGGTGTGGCGCGCGGCATCTTCTCCAACGAGGCGGGCCTGGGTACCGCCGGTATCGCCCAGGCAGCCGGGACCACCACCAGCTCGGTGCGCTCGGGCATGATCGGCATGCTGGGTACGTTCATCGATACCATCATCGTCTGCTCGATGACCGGCCTGGCGATCATCTGCACCGGCGTCTGGACCAGCGGCGAGAGCGGCGCGGCACTGTCCGCGGCGGCCTTCGAGTCGGCCATGCCGGGCATCGGCGGGGCGATCCTGACCGTTGCGCTGGTGGTTTTCGCTTTCACCACCATCCTCGGCTGGAGCTACTTCGGTGAAAAGTGCTGGGAGTTTCTCGTCGGTACCAAGGCCATCTGGCCGTTCCGCCTGATCTGGGTCATCGCGGTGCCGTTCGGTGCCATCGCCCAGCTGGATTTCGCCTGGTTGCTGGCCGACACCCTCAACGGCCTGATGGCGATTCCCAACCTGATCTCGCTGCTGCTGCTGAGCCCGGTAGTGGTCAAGCTGACCAGGGAATACTTCGCACGCGGCTGACGTGCGTATCGGCAGCTACACTCGGACTGCCTTCCTGCAGGCCGTGGGGGCAAATGCCTCCACGGCCTTTTTACATCCATATCGAGGAGCGAAAACATGACTGAAGTGACTCTGCGCGGCGCCCCGATCCAGGTCGCCGGCGACTTTCCCCAGGCCGGCGACCAGGCCAGGGCGTTCCGCCTGGTCGGCACTGACCTTGCCGATGTGGAGCTGTCGGCCTTCGCCGGCAAGCGCAAGGTGCTGAACATCTTCCCGAGCGTCGATACGCCGATCTGCGCGACCTCTGTGCGCAAGTTCAATGCCCAGGCGAGCGGGCTGAGCAATACCGTCGTGCTGTGCATCTCCGCCGACCTGCCCTTCGCGCAGAAACGCTTCTGCGGCGCCGAAGGTCTGGAAAACGTCGTCAGCCTGTCCACCATGCGCGGTACACAATTCCTCGACGATTACGGCGTGGCGATCGCCAGTGGCCCGCTGGCGGGCGTCGCAGCCCGCGCGGTGGTCGTTCTCGACGAGCAGGATCGTGTGCTCTATAGCGAGCTGGTCGGCGAAATCGGTACCTAGCCGAACTACGAGGCGGCTATCGCTTCGCTGGCTTGATTCGCATAGGAAGTAGGCATTACGGCGAGCGCTCTTGAGGGCGCTCGCCGTTTCGTTTCTGACGGCGGGAAACCACCGGAAGGCTGCGCACCGCTTGTCGCTCTCAATTAGCACAACGCCGGCGCGGGCACTAGCTTCAGCCATGCCGCCCCCCACGCTGGACAGGGTGAGCAGAAGCCGGCAAGCGATGGCAAAAGATATTTTGTAAAAAAATTTTTTGGCCCCGTTGCTGTCATAAAGCTGATGCCCATTGAACGGATTCAGTTATGCCTACTTCACAGATCAAGAAAATTGGTGTTTCGGGGACGGGAATGATCGCTCACGGTTTCGTGAGGTTGATCAAGCAGCACTATCGGGACATGGAGATTTCCCGCGTGCTGACCCGCCGTCCGCTCACATCCCTCGCCGACTTTCCCCTGGCCGACGCACTCACCAACTCGCTCGATGAGCTCATCGACAATTCGGACCTGATCGTCGAGTGCAGCGGCGATGTCTTTCACGGTACCTCGGTCATCGAGCGCGCCTTCGAGGCCGGGTTGCCGGTGGTGACGGTCAATGCCGAACTGCAAGTGACCACGGGTTCCTACCTCGCGGGCAGGGGCTTCATCACCGAGGCCGAAGGCGACCAGCCGGGCTCTCTTGCGGCACTGCGCGAGGAGGCCTTGCAGATGGGCTTCCAGCCGCTGGTCTACGGCAACATGAAGGGTTACCTGAACCACGACCCATCGCTGGAAGACATGACCTACTGGGCCCAGCGCCAGGGTATCAGTGTCGACCAGACCACCTCGTTCACCGACGGCACCAAGGTGCAGATCGAGCAGGTGATCATCGGCAACGGGCTGGGCGCCACCATCACCCGGCAGGGCATGGAAGGCCTGGCCTCGACCAGCCTCGACGACAGCGCGAGCCTGCTGGCGATGATGGCCGAACGTGCAGGGCAGCCGATCGTCGACTACGTGATCCCCTCCGGCTATCCGGCCGGTGGCGTGTTCCTGGTGGGCCGGCACGACGAAAACCAGGCGCGTGCCATCGAATACTTCAAGCTCGGCCGCGGCCCGTTCTACACCCTGCTGCGGCCGTTCCACCTCTGCTCGCTGGAGGTCGGCAAGACGGTGCGGCGGGTCCTCGCCGGCGGTGGCGTGCTGCTCAACAACTCCACCGACCGACTCTGGCGTCGGTGCCATCGCCAAGCGCGCGATGAAGGCGGGCGAGCTGATCGAGCGGGGCATCGGTGGCTTCCAGTTCCGTGGCGAGGCGATCAAGCTCGCCCAGCACCCCGACCACGTGCCGATCGGCCTGCTGCGCAAGACGGCTCTAAAGCGCGCCGTGGAGCCCGGCCAGTTGATCACCTTCGACGACGTCGACATCCTCCCGAGCCGGGCGCTGGACATCGTCATGGCGCAGCGCAAGCGCTTGATCGAAGGCACGCCCGCTGCCTGGCAGACGCCTCCCAGCGCCATGGGGATGCTCGCCCTCGGCGGCTGAGCATCTTCCTGCCACACCAATCGCGCCGCGCCCGTCGCCACAACGACGGGGCGGCGACAACGCATTCGCCCGGCCAAAGCAGGAAGGCCGCTGTCGGACGACAGCGGCCCAACACCGATCGGACAGGGTTCCCGTTACGCTTGCGTGCTTTGCGTAGGACCGCTTGCGGGCTATCGGCGAAAGAGCTCGCCGGCAAGCCGGCTCCTGCGCACTTGGATGCTCAGGTCTTGCGCATCGACCAGTAGCGCGGCTTGAACAGATCGCGCTCGCCGAGCAGCGTCACCCCGATGGCGAACCCCACCAGCACCAGGCCGATGTACAGGCACAGCTCCAGCAGCCCCTGCGGCTTGGGCAGGTAGTGCAGGGCTATGGCCAGCGAGGCGGCGGTGGCCAGCCAGCGCGCCAGCACGGCCACGGCGAGCCCCTTGGGCGAGGCGCGATAGACGTACAGCCCCATGAACAGCGCCTGCAGCGCGGCGCCGCAGGAAAAGGCCATCGCCAGCCCCGCGGCACCGTAGACCCGGTAGAGCGCCGCATCGAGGCCGATGGTCATCGCCGAGCTGATCAGGGTGACGATCAGGAACAGACGGGCCTGGTGTTGGGCGAGCAGGGCGCGTCCCCAGAGCAGCGCGAGGCCCATCGCCGGCAAGCCCAGAGCATAGATGACCATCAGCGACGCGGTGGCCTGGGTTTGCGCGGGGCCGAACTGGCCGCGTTCCAGCAGCACCGAGACCACCGCCACGGGGGAGGAGCAGAGCACCACCGTCGCCGGCACCAGGAACAGCAGGGTGGCCAGCAGGCCCTTGCGGATCACGGCGGCGTGGCCGCGGTGGTCGTCGTCATTCCAACTGGCGGAAAACTGCGGGAAAAGCACCGACAGCACGGACATCGCGTACAGCGTCAGCGGAATCGTGACGATACGAAACGCGAAGGACAGCATGGTGATGCTGCCTTCTTCGAGGAACGAGGCGAACATTCGTTCGGCCAGGATGCACGCCTGCTGGGCACCAGCTGCCAGCAGCACGGGGGCGAAGGCGAGCCCGAACTGGCTGCCGTGGCCTTTCTCCAGCGGCATCGCTTCCCCGCGCAGGTAGCGGATGCGCCGATGCTGCACGACGATCAGCGCCACCTGCGGCAGCAGCATGCCGGCGAAGATCACCATCCCGCTGGGCTCGAACAGCAGGATGCCGATGATCGCGCCGGCGTTGAGCAGCAGGGTGCGAGTCATCGGCATGATGAACACGTTGTCCATGTTCAGCAGCGCGCCCTGGCAATACAGCGCGGCCTGCACGGCGATGAGCAGGGCGCCGATGCAGAACACCAGTTGGCCGTCGGCCACCTGCTCCGGCGTCCACCCCGGCGCCAGTGCGTTGAGGACCCAGTAGCTGGAAAGAACGATCAGCGCGCAGGTGGCGGCGCCCATCAACATGACGCGCCAGTACAGCCAGCGGGCCACCGACTCGAACAGGGCCTGCGACTGGCTGCGCAGTTTCTGCAGGAAGGGGATCATGGCGTCGCGCAGGGCCAGGCCGAGGAAGTTCTCGAAGAACAGCGGCAGGATCAGGGCGACGAAGATGAGGTCCGCTTCCCAACTGAGGCCGAAGGCGCGGGCGATGAACAGATCGCGAAGAAAACCGAGGAGAAAACTGGCTACGGTGAGCGCCAGGATGGCCAGCGATGCATTCATTCCTTGATCCTATGTGGGCCACCGGGGCGATGGCCGGTTTTAACGACACGACAACGTCCGATTCGACGTGCTGGCAGGACCGGGGAGCCTGCTGCGGATGCATTGCCCTGCGGCGAGCAGAACGTTGAATAGACTGAGCGCGTGGTGCATGGTTCCGGGCCGGAGCGGTCGCGTGGCGCTGCGTATAAGTGCTGATACGTAAAAATGCCGTAAAGGCACTTTGCGAGCGGTTCGCAACTGCTTAAGGTTCACGCTCCTTCCCAAGCGAACCCTGTTCATGTCCGAGGCTCATTCCACTCCCGCTCGTTCCCGCCTTCGCTGGCTGTTCCTCATCGTTGCCGTCGCGGTCGTCGCGCTGCTCATCTGGTGGCTATGGCCGAGCGCCGCGCAGACTCCGCAGCGTCCCGGCGGCCGCCCGGGTTTCGGCGCGTTCACCGGGCCGGTGCCGGTGCGCGTGGCGCAGGTCGAGCAGGGCGCGTTCGAGGTCTACAACAAGGCGCTCGGCACCGTTACCCCGCTCAATACGGTCAGCCTGCGCAGCCGCGTCGCCGGCGAGCTGGTCGAGTTGCGTTTCGAGGAGGGGCAACGGGTCAAGGCCGGCGATCTGTTGGCCGTTATCGATCCGCGGCCGTACCAGGTGGCCCTGCAGCAGGCCGAAGGCACGCTGCAGCAGAATCGTGCGCAGTTGAGGAACGCCCAGGTCGACCTGGAGCGCTATCGCGGGCTGTACGCCGAGGACAGCATCGCCAAGCAGACCCTGGATACCCAGGAGGCGCTCGTCAGCCAGTACCAGGGCACCCTGGCGGCCAACCAGGCCGCGGTCAACGAAGCGCGCCTGAACCTCGAGTTCACCCAGATCCGTTCGCCCATCGATGGCCGCCTGGGCCTGCGCCAGCTGGACCTGGGCAACCTGGTCGCAGCCAACGACACCACGCCGCTGGTGGTGATCACCCAGACCCAGCCGATGTCGATCAGCTTCACCCTGCCCGAGGGTGACCTGCTGCCGGTGCTGACCCGCTACCGGCAGGGCGACGAACTCGCCGTGCAGGCCTGGGACCGCGGCGAGAAGCTGCTCTTTGGCGAAGGCGTGCTGGAAAGCGTCGACAACCAGATCGACGCGACGACCGGCACCCTGCGGCTGAAGGCGCGCTTCGACAACGAGGCCGAACTGCTGCTGCCCAATCAGTTCGTCAACGTACGCTTGCGCGTGCAGACCCTCAGCGACGCCATCCTGATTCCTTCCGCGGCGCTGCAGTTCGGCTCGCGCGGCACCTTCGCCTATGTGGTGGGCGATGACGGCAAGGTCGAGATGCGCCTGCTCGAAGCAGGGCCGAGCAATGGCGAGACGACCGTGGTGCTCGAAGGCTTGCAGGTCGGCGAGCGGGTGGTGATGGAAGGCACCGACCGCTTGCGCGATGGCGCCGAGGTCGAAGTCGTCGACAGCCGCCGCATGGCCGAACAGGCCGCGGAGAACCCGGTGCTCGGCGGCGGCGAGGCCGAGGAGCGCGAAGCGCGATGAACATCTCCCGGCTGTTCATCCTGCGGCCGGTGGCGACCACGCTGAGCATGATCGCCATCCTCCTCGCCGGGCTCATCGCCTACCGCATGCTGCCGGTAGCCGCGCTGCCGCAGGTGGATTACCCGACCATCCGGGTGATGACGCTCTATCCCGGCGCCAGCCCCGAGGTCATGACCAGTGCGGTCACCGCGCCGCTGGAACGCCAGTTCGGGCAGATGCCGGGGCTCACCCAGATGTCCTCCACCAGCTCCGGCGGGGCCTCGGTCATCACCCTGCGGTTTTCCCTGGAGGTCGCGCTGGACGTGGCCGAACAGGAGGTCCAGGCGGCGATCAATGCGGCGGACAACCTGCTGCCCAACGACCTGCCGGCGCCGCCGGTGTACAACAAGGTCAACCCGGCCGATACGCCGGTGCTGACCCTGGCGGTGACCTCCGCCAGCCTGCCGCTGCCCCAGCTGCACGATCTGGTCGACACCCGCATGGCGCAGAAACTGGCGCAGATCAGCGGCGTCGGCATGGTCAGCCTGGCCGGCGGCCAGCGCCCGGCGGTGCGCATCCGCACCAATCCCGAGGCGCTCGCCGCCTACGGCCTGTCGTTGTCCGACGTGCGCTCGCTGATCACCAGCTCCAACGTCAACCAGCCCAAGGGCAACTTCGACGGCCCGACTCGCGTCTCCATGCTCGATGCCAACGACCAGCTGAAGACGCCCGAGGAATACGCCGAGCTGATCCTCACCTACCAGGACGGTGCCGCACTGCGCCTGAAGGATGTCGCCGAGATCGTCGACGGCGCCGAGAACGAACGCCTCGCCGCCTGGGCCAACCAGAGCCAGGCGGTGCTGCTGAACATCCAGCGCCAGCCCGGCGCCAACGTCATCGAGGTGGTCGAACGCATCCAGGCGCTGCTGCCGGAGGTGACCGCCAGCATGCCGGCGGGGCTCGACGTGGTGGTGCTCACCGACCGCACCCAGACCATCCGCGCCGCGGTGACCGACGTGCAGCACGAGCTGATGCTGGCCACCTTCCTGGTGGTGATGGTCACCTTCGTGTTCCTCAAGAAGCTTTCGGCCACCATCATTCCGTCCATCGCCGTGCCGCTGTCGCTGGTGGGCACCTTCGCAGTGATGTACCTGTGCGGCTTCTCGCTGAACAACCTGTCGCTGATGGCGCTGACCATCGCCACCGGCTTCGTGGTGGACGACGCCATCGTCATGCTGGAAAACATCGCGCGGCACCTGGAGGAGGGCGAAACGCCGCTGAACGCCGCGCTCAAGGGCGCCAGGCAGATCGGCTTCACCCTGATCTCGCTGACCTTCTCGCTGATCGCCGTGCTGATCCCGCTGCTGTTCATGCAGGATGTGGTCGGCCGGCTGTTCCGCGAGTTCGCCATCACCCTGGCGGTGGCCATCCTGATTTCGCTGGTGGTGTCGCTGACGCTGACGCCGATGATGTGCGCCAAGCTGCTCAAGGCGCAAACCGCGGCCGAGGCCAAGCCGGACTGGGTCGAGCGGCTGATCGCCGGCTATTCGCGCTGGCTGAGCTGGGTGCTCGGGCACCAGACGCTGACCCTGCTCGTCGCCGTCGCGACCCTGGGGCTCACCGTCGTGCTCTACCTGGCGGTGCCCAAGGGCTTCTTCCCGGTGCAGGACACCGGCGTGATCCAGGGCATCAGCGAGGCCCCGCAGTCGATTTCGTTCCGCGCCATGAGCGAGCGCCAGCAGGAACTGGCCCGGGTCATCCTGGCCGATCCGGCGGTGGCGAGCCTGTCGTCCTACATCGGCGTGGATGGCGACAACGTCACCCTCAACAGCGGCCGCCTGCTGATCAACCTCAAGCCCCATGGCGAGCGCGACCTGACCGCCAGCCAGGTGATCGACCGCCTGCGCCCGGAACTGGCCAGGCTGCCGGGCATCGAGCTGTACCTGCAGCCGGTGCAGGACCTGTCCATCGAGGACCGGGTCAGCCGCACGCAGTTCCAGTTCAGCCTGGAAACCCCGGACAGCGAACTGCTGCAGGAGTGGACGCCGCGGCTGGTCGAGGCGCTGCGCGAGCGGCCGGAGCTCACCGACGTCGCCAGCGACCTGCAGAGCAGCGGCCTGCAGATCTACCTGGACATCGACCGCGACGCCGCCGCGCGCCTGGGCATCCAGGTCGCGGACATCACCGATGCGCTCTACGACGCCTTCGGCCAGCGGCAGATCTCGACCATCTTCACCCAGGCCAGCCAATACCGCGTGGTGCTCGAGGTCGAGGCGGGCAACCGCCTCGGTCCGCAGGCGCTGGAGCAACTGTTCGTGCAGAGCGAGGGCGGCACGCCGGTGCGGCTGTCGAGCCTGGCGCGGCTGGAACAGCGCAACGCGCCGCTGCTGATCAACCACATCGGCCAGTTCCCGGCGGTGACCCTGTCGTTCAACCTGGCCGAAGGCGTGTCGCTGGGCAAGGCGGTGGAGGTGATCGAGGCGGTGGAGCAGCAGATCGGCCTGCCGGCCGGCATCCAGACCCGCTTCCAGGGTGCGGCCGAGGCTTTCCGCGCCTCGCTGTCCAGCACGCTGCTGCTGATCCTCGCCGCGGTGGTGACCATGTACATCGTGCTCGGCGTGCTCTACGAGAGCTACATCCACCCGGTCACCATTCTTTCCACCTTGCCGTCGGCGGCGGTCGGCGCGCTGCTGGCCTTGCTGCTGACCGGCAACGACCTCGGGCTGATCGCCATCATCGGCATCATCCTGTTGATCGGCATCGTCAAGAAGAACGCGATCATGATGATCGACTTCGCCCTGGAAGCCGAGCGGCAGCAGGGCATGAGCCCGCGGGACGCCATCTACCGCGCCGCGCTGCTGCGCTTCCGGCCGATCCTGATGACCACCCTGGCGGCGTTGTTCGGCGCCATCCCGCTGATGCTGGCGTCCGGCTCCGGTGCCGAACTGCGCCAGCCGCTGGGCCTGGTGCTGGTCGGCGGGTTGCTGCTCAGCCAGTTGCTGACGCTGTTCACCACGCCGGTGATCTATCTGTTCTTCGATCGGTTGGGCAATCGCTTCTCCCGGCGGGACGAAGTGGGGCGGGAGGTTGAAGCATGAGTGTTCAGCCAGAAGCTGGAAGCTGGAAGCTGGAAGCAGAGCAATGCGTGCATGCTGGAAAGCGCCCGATATTGGCCAAGACGGCTGGTCGCTCCGTTCGGTCGGCAGCAGGTATTGCCACGAGCCGTGCTTTTAGCTTCCGGCTTCCGGCTGCCGGCTTCCAGCGCCCCTCTGGGGCGCATCCATGAACCTTTCCGCCCCCTTCATCGCCCGCCCGGTGGCGACCATGCTGATGAGCCTGGCGATCCTGCTGCTCGGCGGGGTCAGCTTCGGCCTGCTGCCGGTATCGCCCTTGCCGAACATGGATTTCCCGGTGATCACCGTGCAGGCCAGCCTGCCGGGGGCGAGCCCGGAGATCATGGCCTCCAGCGTGGCGACGCCGCTGGAGCGCTCGCTCGGCAGCATCGCCGGGGTCAGCCAGATGACCAGCCGCAGCAGCCAGGGCTCGACGCGGATCATCATCCAGTTCGACCTGGAGCGTGACATCAATGGCGCCGCGCGCGACGTGCAGGCGGCGATCAATGCCGCGCGCAACCTGCTGCCCAGCGGCATGCGCAGCATGCCCACCTACCGCAAGATCAACCCCTCGCAGGCGCCGATCATGGTGCTCTCGCTGACCTCCGAAGTGCTCGACAAGGCCGAGCTGTACGACCTCGGCTCGACCATCCTGGCGCAGAAGCTCTCGCAGGTCCCCGGCGTCGGCGAGATCCAGGTCGGCGGCAGCTCGCTGCCGGCGGTGCGGGTCGAACTGCAGCCGCAGCAGCTCGAGCAGTACGGCGTATCGCTGGACGAGGTGCGTCAGACCATCGCCAACGGCAACGTGCGCCGGCCCAAGGGCATGGTCGAGGATGCCGACCAGCACTGGCAGGTGCGCGCCAACGACCAGCTACACCACGCCGCCGACTACACGCCGCTGATCATCCGCTACCAGGATGGCGCGACGCTGCGCCTGGGCGATATCGCCAAGGTCCGCGACTCGGTGGAAGACCGCTACAACAGCGGCTTCTTCAACAACGAGCAGGCGGTGCTGTTGATCGTCAACCGCCAGGCCGGCGCCAACATCATCGAAACCATCGAGGGCATCCGCAGCGAACTGCCGGCCCTGCAGGCGATCATGCCCGGCAGCGTCGAGCTCAACGTCGCCATGGACCGCTCGCCGGTGATCCGCGCCACGCTGCACGAGGCCGAGCGCACGCTGCTGATCGCCGTGGCCCTGGTCATCGTGCTGGTGTTCCTGTTCCTCGGCCGGCTGCGCACGGCATTGATCCCGGCGCTGGCGGTGCCGGTGTCGCTGGTCGGCACCTTCGCGGTGATGTACCTGTGCGGTTTCTCGCTCAACGTGCTGTCGTTGATGGCGCTGATCCTCGCCGCCGGGCTGGTGGTGGACGACGCCATCGTGGTGCTGGAGAACATCGCCCGGCATATCGACGATGGCGTGCCGCCGCTGCGCGCGGCCTATATCGGCACGCGCGAGGTCGGCTTCACCTTGCTGTCGATGAACCTGTCGCTGGTGGTGGTGTTCGTCTCGATCCTGTTCATGGGCGGCATCGTCGAGCGGCTGTTCCGCGAGTTCTCCATCACCCTGGCCGCGGCGATCCTGGTCTCGCTGCTGGTGTCGCTGACCTTGACGCCGATGCTTTGTGCGCGCTGGCTCAAGGCCCACGAGCCGAAAAAGGACGGCCGCCTGCAGCGCTGGAGCCACGAGGCCCACCAGTGGCTGCTGCGCCACTACGACCGTTCGCTGAGCTGGGCCCTGCGTCACCGGCGCATCACCCTGCTGAGCCTGCTGGCGACCATCGCGCTGAACGTGGTGCTCTACGTGCAGGTCCCCAAGACCTTCCTGCCGCAGCAGGATACCGGCCAGCTCACCGGCTTCATCCGTGGCGACGACGGCATGTCCTTCCAGGTCATGCAGCCGAAGATGGAGATCTTCCGCAAGGCGGTGCTGGCCGATCCGGCGGTGGAGAGCGTCGCCGGCTTCATCGGCGGGCAGGGCGGCATCAACAATGCCTTCATGATCGTGCGGCTCAAGCCGTTGAGCGAGCGCGGCATCTCGGCGCAGAAGGTCATCGAGCGTATCCGCCGGAACCAGCCCAAGGTCCCCGGTGGGCGCATGTTCCTGATGGCCGACCAGGACCTGCAATTCGGTGGCGGTCGGCAGAGCAGCTCGGCCTATGCCTACACCCTGTTGGCCAGCGACCTGACCGACCTGCGCACCTGGGTGCCGCGGGTCAACCAGGCGCTGATGGCACTGCCCGAGTTGACCAGCATCGATGCCAACGATGGCGAGGGCGCCCAGCAGATCACCCTGAAGGTCGATCGCGATGCCGCCAAGCGGCTGGGCATCGACATGAGCACGGTCACGGCGCTGCTCAACAACGCCTTCAGCCAGCGGCAGATCTCCACCATCTACGAGTCGCTCAACCAGTACCAGGTGGTGATGGAGATCGACCCGAGCTACGCGCAGTATCCCGAGGTGCTCGAGCAGGTCCATGTCGTCACCGAAGACGGCCGCCGCGTGCCGCTGGCCGCCTTCGCCCACTACGAGCGCAGCCTGGAAGAGGACCGGGTCAGCCACGACGGCCAGTTCGCCGCCGAGAACATCGATTTCGACCTGGCCCCCGGCGTCAGCCTCGACCAGGCGACGCTCGCCATCGAGCGCGCGGTCGCCGCCATCGGCCTGCCGAGCGCAGTGCAGGGCCGCCTGGGTGGCACCGGCAGCGCCTTCCTCGACACCCAGCAGGGGCAACCGCTGATGATTCTCGGCGCCTTGCTGCTGGTCTACATCGTGCTGGGCATCCTCTACGAGAGCTACATCCACCCGCTGACCATTCTCTCGACGCTGCCATCGGCGGGCGTGGGCGCCTTGCTGGCGATCATCCTCACCGGCGACCAGTTCAGCCTGATCTCGCTGCTCGGGCTGTTCCTGCTGATCGGCGTGGTGAAGAAGAACGCCATCCTGATGATCGACCTGGCGCTGCAGTTCGAGCGCAACGAGCGGCTGTCGCCGGCCGAATCGATCCGCCGCGCCTGCCTGCTGCGCTTCCGGCCGATCCTGATGACCACCATGGCCGCCATTCTCGGTGCGCTGCCGCTGCTGCTCGGCGGTGCGGAGGGCGCCGAGATGCGCCAGCCGCTGGGCCTGACCATCATCGGCGGGCTGCTGCTGAGCCAGGTCCTGACCCTCTACACCACGCCGGTGGTCTACCTGTACCTGGACCGCCTGCGTCATCGTTTCAACAGCTGGCGCGGTGTGCGCACCGATGCCGCCCTGGAAAATTCGCTATGAACCCGTTGCTTCCGAATGCCACGCTGCGCCCACTGGCCATCGCCGTCCTCGCCCTGTCGCTGGGTGCCTGTACCCTCGGCCCCGACTACCAGCGGCCGGAGCTGCCCTCGGCCGCCGAATTCAAGCAGGCCGAAGGCTGGAAGAGCGCGGCGCCGGCCGACATGCTGCAGCGCGGCGACTGGTGGCAGCTGTATGGCGATGCCGAGCTGGATGCGCTGGTGGCGCGGTTGAACGTCTCCAACCAGAACCTGGCCGCCGCCGAGGCGCAGTATCGCCAGGCCCGCGCGCTGGTCCGCGGGGCGCGTTCGCAGCTGTTCCCGATCGTCTCCTCCAGTGCCGGCGTCACCCGCTCGGCGCAGGGCGGCGGCAGCTCGGGCAGCAGTACGAGCAGTTTGAACGGCGGCGTCGGCGAGAGCTACGAGGCCGGGCTCAGCGCTTCCTGGGAGGCGGACATCTGGGGTCGGCTGCGGCGCAACCTGGAGGCCAACCGGGCCAACATGCAGGCCAGCGCCGCCGATCTCGCCGCGGTCAGGCTGAGCCTGCAGGCGGAACTGGTGCAGACCTACCTGCAATTGCGGGTGATCGACGAACACCAGCGCCTGCTGGACCAGACCGTCGAGGCCTATGCGCGCTCGCTGCGCCTGACCGAGAACCAGTATCGGGCGGGGATCGTGCCCAAGTCCGACGTCACCCAGGCGCAGACCCAGCTCAAGAGCACCCAGGCCCAGGCGATCGACCTCGAGTGGCAGCGCGCGCAGATGGAACACGCGATCGCCGTGCTGATCGGCGTCGCGCCAGCGGAGCTGGGCATCGCCGTGCGCGAGGACATTCCCCGGCTGCCCGAGGTGCCGCTGGCGCTGCCTTCGCAGTTGCTGGAGCGGCGTCCGGACATCGCCTCGGCCGAGCGCCTGGTCATGGCGGCCAACGCCAACATCGGCGTCGCCAAGGCCGCCTGGTTCCCGGACCTGACGCTGTCGGCCACCGGCGGCTACCGCAACAGCAGTTTCAGCGACCTGTTCAGCGTGCCCAACCGCTTCTGGTCGCTGGGCCCGCAGCTGGCGCTGACGCTGCTCGACTTCGGCAGCCGCCGTGCCGAACTGGAGCAGGCCGAAGCCAGCTACGACCAGACCGTGGCCAGCTACCGGCAGACGGTGCTCGACAGCTTCCGCGAAGTCGAGGATTACCTGGTGCAGTTGCGGGTGCTCGGACAGGAGGCGCTGGTGCAGCGCGAAGCGCTGGCGTCGGCGCAGGAATCGTTGCGGCTGATCGAGAACCAGTACCGCGCCGGCACCGTCGACTACCTGAGCGTGGCGACCATGCAGACCACCGCGTTGAACAACCAGCGCACCAACCTGACCCTGCTCGGCGACCGCCTGACCGCCAGCGTGCTGCTGATCGCGGCGCTGGGCGGCGGCTGGGAGATCGACCAGCTCGCTCGGGAACCGGAGCTGTCCAGCGCGCGCTGACGGGACCGGGCTCCGGCCGTCAGCGCGCGGTCATTGCAGTACCAGCTGGTCGCCGCGTTCCTGCTGCCAGTCCTCCAGGCTCGGCGCGGCTTCGTCGCCGTCCATGCGGTGGATGATGGTGAAGTAGTCCTGCTTGAAGCGGTCCTGCATGACCTCGCTGCGATTCCTTACCCGCACCGCGTAGATGCTCTGCACGTTCTGGTGGTCGAAGTCGCGCCAGTACTGTTCGCCCTTGAGCAGGCTATAGCGATGGTTCTCCAGGGCGCCGATCACCGCCTCGCTGTTCAGGCTGCCGGCCCGCTGCACGGCGGCGGCCCATTGGCGGACGATGCCGTAGGCCGAGGCGGCGGTGCTGCCGGGGTAGGCCTGGTGCAGGGCGATGTAGCGGTCGACGAAGGCCTGGCCTTCGGCGCTCTTCTCCATGGGCGGCACGCGCCAGGTCCAGGCTTCGGTGCCAATGACGTGCTCCATCACCAGCGGCCCGGCCTGTTCGACGATGCTCTGGGTGAGGTTGGGCACGATGATCTGCATGCGCTTGCCGAGCTCGAGCGAGTGCGCCAGGCGCATGGTCTGCACCAGGTCCTGGCCGAGCAGGCTGATCACCAGCATGTCCGCATCGCTGGCCGCGGCCTTCTGCAGCGCGCCCAGGTAGTCGCTGCGGCGCGCCCCGCGCGAGGGAATCTTCGAGTAGCCGTGGCGGGCGCGGTCGCGGCTGCGGGTCGCCTCGCGCAGCGCCTGTTCCATGCTGCTGCCCCAGGCATCGTCGAGGCTGATGTAGTGGTAGCGCCGGTTCGGCATGTGCCAGCTCAGGTATTCGCCCAGTACCCGGGCGCTCATCCAGGCGCTGTTGGATTCGCGAAACAGATGGCGATGGCCCTCGTGCCCGGTGACTGCGTTGGCGTAGGCGAGGGTCGGGAAGTACAGCAGGCCCAGTTCGCGGGCGCGCTGGCCGGCGGCCAGGGCTTCCTCGCTGCTGGCTCCGCCGAGGATCATGGCCGCGCCTGATCGGCGAAGCGCTCGACATTGGCCTGTGCCTTCTGCGCCCGCGCCGCCGAGTTGAGGCTGACCAGTTGCAATGGCCGGCCGAGGATGCCGCCTTGCTGATTGAGCTGATCGATGGCGAGCAGCGCACCGCGGCGCAGCTCCAGCCCTTCGGATTTGTAGTTGCCGGTGCTCGGATAGTTGAGGCCGATGCGGATGGGCTCGGCCGCCTGCAGGGCGGGCAGGGCGCAGACATACAGCACGGCAACCAGAACGGTTCGGAACATGGCTCGTATCCTTGAGAGCAGGGAGCCTTCGTTGTACGGATTCGTGGGCGGCCGATGGAATTGTCTTTTCCGGCCGATCGGCTGCGACTTCGGTGCCGGTCCGGCCTCGCATATTTGCGCAAACCCGCGCCAGCCGTGGCTTCGGGCGGGGTATTGCTACCAAGGGAGGAGGAAAATCGACACTGCGGGCAATTGTTGCAGGGGCGGGGCGAACCAAGAATCTGCAGCAGACCGGGAAAATTTCCCGGCATAACAATGAACCCGCAGAGGTAGCCGCAATGAAGCACACCGGTCTTCGCAAGCCCTTCGCCCTGACGGCGCTATGCGCCGCGGTGGCGATGACCAGCCTGTCAGCCTGGGCCGTCACCGACCAGGAAATCCTCAACGACGCCAAATCCACCGACCAGATCGTCACCAACGGCCTGGGCCTGCAAGGCCAGCGCTACAGCCCGCTGGACAAGCTGAATGCCAACAACGTCAGCCAGCTGCGGCCGGTCTGGGGCTTCTCCCTGGGTGGCGAGAAGCAGCGCGGCCAGGAAGCGCAGCCGCTGGTCAAGGACGGCGTGATGTACATCACCGGCTCCTACTCGCGGGTCTACGCGATCGATGCCCGCACCGGCAAGGAACTGTGGCAGTACGACGCCCGCCTGCCCGACGGCATCATGCCGTGCTGTGACGTGATCAACCGCGGTGTGGCGCTGTACGGCGACCTGGTGATCTTCGGCACCCTCGACGCCAAGCTGGTGGCGCTGAACAAGGATACCGGCAAGGTGGTCTGGAAGAAGACCGTGGCCGACTACAAGGCGGGCTATTCGCTGACCGCCGCACCGTTGGTGGTGAAGGGCAAGCTGATCACCGGCGTATCCGGCGGTGAGTTCGGCGTGGTCGGCAAGATCGAGGCCTACGATCCGAAGAACGGCGAACTGCTGTGGACCCGCCCGACCGTCGAGGGCCACATGGGCTACGTCTGGAAGGACGGCAAGAAGGTCGAGAGCGGTATTTCCGGCGGCGAAGCCGGCAAGAGCTGGCCGGGCGATCTGTGGAAGACCGGCGGCGCCGCGACCTGGCTGGGCGGCTACTACGACCCGGATACCGATTCGCTGCTGTTCGGCACCGGCAACCCGTCGCCGTGGAACTCGCACCTGCGCCCGGGGGACAACCTGTACTCCTCTTCGCGCCTGGCCCTCGACCCGGACGACGGCTCGATCAAGTGGCACTTCCAGTCCACCCCGCATGACGGCTGGGACTTCGATGGTGTCAACGAGCTGATTTCCTTCGACTACCAGGACGGTGGCAAGACCATCAAGGCCGCTGGTACGGCCGACCGCAACGGTTTCTTCTACGTGCTCGACCGCACCAACGGCAAGTTCATCCGCGGCTTCCCCTTCGTCGACAAGATCACCTGGGCCAAGGGCCTGGACAAGGACGGCCGTCCGCTCTACGACGAGGCCAACCGTCCCGGCGCGCCGGGTGGCGCGGACAAGGGCAAGTCGGTATTCGTCGCGCCTTCGTTCCTCGGCGGCAAGAACTGGATGCCGATGGCCTACAGCCAGGACACCGGGCTGTTCTACGTGCCGTCCAACGAATGGGGCATGGATATCTGGAACGAAGGTGTCGCCTACAAGAAGGGGGCGGCCTATCTCGGCGCCGGCTTCACCATCCATCCGCTGAACGAGGACTACATCGGCGTGCTGCGCGCCATCGATCCGAAGACCGGCAAGGAAGTCTGGCGCTACAAGAACTACGCGCCGCTGTGGGGCGGGGTACTGGCCACCAAGGGCAACCTGGTATTCACCGGCAACCCCGAGGGCTACCTGATGGCCTTCGATGCCAAGACCGGCAAGAAACTCTATGAGTTCAACACCGGCTCCGGCGTGATCGGCTCCCCGGTCACCTGGGAAATGGATGGCGAACAGTACGTCTCCGTGCTGTCCGGCTGGGGTGGCGCGGTGCCGCTGTGGGGCGGCGAAGTCGCCAAGCGCGTGAAGGAATTCAACCAGGGCGGCATGGTCTGGACCTTCAAGCTACCGAAGGACCTGGTCGCCAAGCGCTGATCGGGGGGCGACAAGAGAAGGCCGGCTAATCGCCGGCCTTTTTTGTGTGCGCCAGAGGTGGCGTATAGCGCCGTGACTGGCGCCGTCGGGTTTGCCGTGGTGGTGAAGCAGGCGATTTGGAGGTGAAAATCCTCGACACACTCGGCAAGGCAAAGTGTTAGCCGGAGGCGTGTGCGTATCAGCGCGTAGTCAGCAACAACAAGGGAGCGCCGGGCGCCAATGGCATGACGGTGCCGGCTTGGCCGGCCATGTAAAAAACAGTACATCAACGTGCTCGGACTGTACCCGTTCGCGGTGCCGGAAGAGGGCGCCTGAGGCAAGCTGCAGTCGTTGCACAACCCTGATGATGATCTCTGAGCTTAGGTGGCCGCCGGTCAGGTAGAACAGCCGGCGCCATGATCCTTTACTGGGAAACAGGGCAGCTCTTGGCGGCGGCCTGGAGCGCTTGGCGTAGTCCACGTAGGTTTCGGGGTCGTAGGGTTCGGCGGTTATGTCAAAACTCGACTCGCCGTCGTACTCGATTTCCTGCCAAACCTTCAAGATCCACTGCCTCCCTTCATGCTTGGCCAGTAAGTCAAAGACGTGGCTATTGAGGTCACTGTTCTCGCCAAGAAAGGAGCTGTAATAACTCAGGTTCTTGTACCAGTCGGGCATCGCCGTGATGGCTCGGATGGCCGCTTTCGCAAGTTGTTCATCCGCGTCACTCAAGGCATACATATCGCGAATAGTGAGCTTATTGGCTCGTTCCAGCGCCGCCACCGGTACGGGTAGTGGCTTGCGGCTGATGAGGCGTGTGCGGCCGCAGTGGAAAACCCAGAGCCCGGTCTTTACATAATCGTCGGCATAGATCACTACGCCGTTGCCCATGTCCGTCTTGTATACGCTCGTCATCATCTTGAACCCGTAGTAGCTGGCTACCAGCAGTAGCGGAGAGAGAATGGCTGTTGCGATCCAGAAGGTCTTACTTCGGTAGAAACTCAAAGTGGCCTCCCGGTACGCCAAGGGGTGTTTCGCCTGAGATCACGGGATTTATGGCGCCCATGGTCTGGTAGGTGAAATCAAGCATGTTGTTATTGCTCTCTCGCTCCTTGGCCAGCGCACGCCATTTCCTACACCATTCTTCCCCAGGCGCCGCGTCATCGCTGATCCCGCATAGCTTGCCCAACTGGCGCTCCTCGAATGAGCCCAGGTGTTCTTGTAGTCCGACCGGCGAACGAAGGCGCGCACCTTGGTCTGCAAGTGATCGGCTAGCAACTGCGCCAGGCTCTCGTTGGTTTGTGGGAAGAACTGGATGCCGTCCTCGATGGGGAAGTCCGAGCGGTTGCCCATGCCGGTCCGACAGGCGTAGCTGTCGATCCGCGCCGTGCTGGAGAACGCCAGAGGTGAAATCTTGTTGTAGCTCAGTACGTCGAGGGACATCTGAAAGTCCCCGGCGAGCTGATAACCGAAGGCGATCCGATGTGGTACGCCATGGCTGAACAGCGACAGGTGCTCGATGGGCGACTGTTGGCGGTCCTTGCCCTTATTCAGGTAGTCAATCAGCTCATTGGCGTTCGTCACGGAGACAAGCTCTGCGCCATAAGCCTTCGCAGAACTGCGGGCAGCACTGAGCATCGCATCGGTGTATGACGGGGTAAACACCACCAGTGTCCGCGCCAGGGCGGGCTTGCTGCGTTTGAATTCGGCCAATTCACGCACGGCCTGGCCGATGAACATCATCTTGTTGCCCGAGCCTTTGTCGTGCTGGCTGCCGGCAACGGCGATCAGCTCGGGCGTCAGCGGTTTCTTGGCGGCTGTTGGGGCGGAGCTCCCCGGTTGCACCAGAGCGCCGGACAGCAAGGCACGCTGTTCCAGTTGCGGATCGGCCAGCAGCTCCGCCATGAGCTGATCGTCCACCGCGCCATCCGGGCGGATGGCACCGAGCTTGGCAAAGTCCACGATGGCCTGAGTTGCCGTGCCGCCGAACTGGAAGCCACCGAAGGTGTCGGGGCTGCCCGAAACGATGCTGCCGCCATGCTGGTCGGGCTGCCCAGATACGCCAAGGGCCGGTAGTCGATGATGATGGACGGAAAGCCCGTGGTAATGACGGCGCCACAGCCGCAGACGTCGCCAACGCGCGCGGCACCCAGGAAGTTGATCTGCGTATCGGGAGAAGCGGAAGTGATGGGCGAGGTGCCGTGGCCGGGGATCGGGCAAACGTGCATATCGCCAAGTCGTGCAGCCGGGATCATGCCATTCCTTGGTGAGAGTCGACGGGTGGCCGAATGATAACCGCCCAGGACTGCACATACTGCAAACCCCTGCGCAACTAGCCTGTGTAACGCCTCGGGAACCCTCATGAGGGGCATGGCGGGAGCTTAAATACACTCCCCTGGATCGCCTGGTCCACAAGCACTGCGGCAACAGTTCACGCCGATCTTCGATTCTTTATTCTCGGACTGCAGCTACGGTGGTTGTGAAACTGCCTCCTGCTCGAATCTCTCGGAAAGAGTCCGGATCAGGTGCCGACGTTGTAGTCGATGACCAGTTCCTGTGGCTGGGCATCGGCCAGTTCGCGTACTGCGGTAGCGCTTGCCTGTGTGCGACTGCGGTATTCGCTGGGCGTGAGGCCGGAGAACTGCTTGAACACCCGGGCGAAGTACGAGGGATCGCGAAAACCCGCTTCGTAGCCGATGGTGGTGATGGGCATCTGGCTGTTGTCGAGGCGGTCCTTGGCGAATTCCATGCGCTTGCCGAGCATGTACTCCAGGTAGCAAACGCCGTACACGTCCTTGAACAGGCGGCTGAAGCGCGAGGGTGTCATGCCGCAGAGCTGCGCGAGTTCCTTCTGGTCGAGGTTTTCGCAGAAATGCCGGTCGATGTGCTGAAGGGCGCGGCCGAGCAGCTGGTGCTTCTGATGCTGGACCGTCATCCGGATACTGGGGGGCACGTCCGGGTAATGCTCGCTCAGCACGGTCCTGGCGCCTCCGCTGCTCTGGCGCAGTTCGCAAAGCCGCTGCAGCGCCTGCCGGTAGCGCTGCAACTCGCTCGGCGACAGCGGCAGCGTGAGGTATTCCCAGACCTGCGAGCGCATCGCCCATACGGCCAGCTCCTCGGAGTGCTGGACGGTGAACATGGTGATCGGGATCGACGGCGTGCTCCGCTTGACCTGCTGCAGCTGATTCAGGCCGAGCGCATCCGGATGATCGAAATGCATGCAGATCATGTCGATCCGTCGGCCCCGCGCGCTATCGGCGAGGCTGTGTCCCTGTACCAGGCGGCATTCGCTGAACCCGCTGAACTGGCTCATCAGCGCCTCGGTACTGCGGTCGTGGGTCAGGTCGACCCAGAGAAGATACGGTCCCTGCGGAGAGTTAGACATCTGCACTAGCTCTGCTCTTCTGCTTGTCCTTACAGACAGTATTGGCAATCGGCCAGCATGAGTAGGAACGGATTCTGCTAAGCAGGCGCAAGGATGGCTATTTGCCGTTATGAAACTCCGCCATAAGTACGCCAGATGCCTCGTTCGACATGGCCAGGCGCCTCGCTTCGCACGCGGAAACTGAGTCCTAGCGACGCGCAAAAGAGTCCTAACGCCGGGTCCGGTCCGCTGACTAGTGTTCACCCCGTGCGGCGCAAGGAGCGCTGCCGGCCGTTGAACAACCACTCTTGAGTGAGGTGAGCGAAATGACCATTCAAACCATCAGGACCGCGCTACTGAAGTTCGCGAAGGACGAGAACGGGCTGACCATCGTCGAGTATGCGGTGGCCGGAGGGCTGATCACGGCTGCGGTAGCGGCCATGTTCGTCACCCTGGGCGGTGAGGTGAATACCAAGATCACGGCGCTGTGTTCTGCCGTGAAAGGTGCCGACTGCTAGCTGTCGACCTCTTCCAGGGAGACGCCATGATGCCGACGGCACAGATGTCCACGCTGATCGTCCTGTTCGGGCTGCTCGGGATTGCGGTGGCGAGCGATCTTCGCCGCCACCGTATACCCAACCTGCTGATCCTGACGGGGCTGGCGCTGGGGCTGGCCGGGCAGTTCTTCATGAACGGCCTGGCGGGGCTGGGGCAGGGTGTGCTTGGTGGGCTGGTCGGTCTCGGCCTGTTCCTGCTGCTCTACGCCGTGGGCGGTATGGCGGCCGGCGACGTGAAGCTGATGGCCATGGTCGGCGCCTTCCTGACACCGCAGCAGGCACTGCTGGCGGCGATGTTCAGCCTGATGGCCGGGGGCCTCTGCGGGCTGGCGCTGGTGCTCTGGCATGGCCAGGCCCGGCAGACCCTGGGGCGCTATGGCGTGATGCTGCGGACGCACAGCTATCTGGCGCCCGGAGCCGGGGAGGTCGCCGGCAAGCCATTCCCCTACGCGATCGCGATTCTCATCGGAACCCTCGCCAGCAGCCTGTGGTTCCACTCCATCCCCTAGCGCGGGAGGCCGCCATGCATGCCATCAGCAATAGCGACGCCTACCCGAACGAGCGCGAAGCGGTACAGCGCCTGGCGCCGCAGCCGCGCACCATCGCCGAGACCGGGCTGAGCGACCAGTTGCTCGCCGACCTGCTGTGCAAGCATCTGCATGAAGGCGGAGCGCTGGACCTGTCGCGGCTGGTCGAGCGGCTGGCATTGCCCGGCACCGTGCTGGAGGAAGTGCTCGGCCTGCTGCGCAAGGATGGCCGGATCGAGGTGCTCGGCCAGCACAATGGCCAGGCCCTGCGCTATGGCCTGACCGAGCGCGGGCGCAACGCGGCGCGCGATGCGCTGGAGCGCAGCGGCTATGTCGGCGCCGCGCCGTTCCCGGCGAGCACCTACCGCTCGCTGGTCAAGGTGCAGACGATCCATCACGCACGGGTGAATGCCGAGGCCATGCGTTCGGCATTCAGCGGCGTGATCCTGCCCGGGGAGTTGCTCGAGCAGCTCGGCGTGGCGGTGAATTCCGGGCGCGCGATCATGATCTACGGCCCCGCCGGCACCGGTAAGACCTACATCAGCGTGCGCCTGGTTCGCCTGTTCAGCGAGGCGATCTGGCTGCCCTACGCCATCGCGGTCAACGACGCGGTGGTGGAGATCTACGACCCGCAGATCCACCAGCGCCTGGGCGAGAGCGACCAGCACAACAGCCTGCTGCTCAGCGAGGGCATCGACCGCCGCCTGCTGTGCTGCATGCGCCCGCTGGTGGTTTCCGGCGGCGAACTGAGCATGGAACAGCTGGACATCCGCTACGACCCCTTCAGCCGGCGCTACCTGGCCCCGCTGCAGCTGAAGGCGAGCAACGGCCTGTTCATCATCGACGACCTCGGGCGCCAGCGGATGCCGCCGGCCGAGCTGTTCAACCGCTGGATCGTGCCGATGGAGGAGAAACGCGACTTCCTCAACCTCGGCGGCGGGCGCCAGTGCGTGCTGCCGTTCGACATGATCCTGGTGTTCTCCACCAACCTCAATCCGCTGGAGCTGGCCGACGAGGCCTTCCTGCGGCGGATCGGCTACAAGCTGCGCTTCGGCTACCTCAGGCCACCGGAATACGAGCGCATCTGGCGGCAGGAAGGCGAGCGCCTGGGCATCGCCTTCGACCCGCTGCTGCTGCGCTACGTCCTGCGCGATCTCTACGAGGCCGAAGGCATGCCGCTGGTGCCGTGCCATCCGCGCGACCTGCTGGGCATGGCACTGGACCGGCAGCGCTACATGGAACGCGCCGGCCCGCTGACGCCGGACGATCTGCATTGGGCCTGGCGCAACTACTTCGTCCAGCTCGAATTTCTCGGATAAGGAGATACAGACATGGGCTCCCGTACTCTCACGCTGATCGTGCTGTCCCTGCTGCTGGGGCTCGGAGCGGTCTGGATGGCGAACAACTGGCTGAGCGCAAGGCTCGACGCCGGCCCCGACGACAACTCGCAGGGCGTGGTGGTCGCCACCACCGAAATTCCCTTCGGCAGATGGTCGAGGCGCAGCACGTGACGCTGGTGCGCATGCCCAAGGGCACCGTGCCGGACGACTCGTTCGATACCACCGAGGGCGTGATCGGCAAGATCGCCACCTTCGGCCTGCTGCGTGGCGACGTGCTGCGCGGCGCGCGCCTCGCCGAACACCTGGGCGGCAGCACCCTGGCTTCGCTGATCGCTACCGACAAGCGCGCCGTGTCGGTGCGCGTCGACGACGTGGTGGGCGTCGGTGGTTTCCTGCTACCCGGCAACCGCGTCGATGTGCTGGCCACCAAGCGCAAGGGCAATGGCGACGAGGCCGAGGCCAGGACCATCCTCGAGGACCTGCGCGTGCTCGCCGTCGACCAGACCGCCAGCACCGACAAGACCCAGCCGGTGGTGGTGCGCGCGGTGACGCTGGAGATGGGCTCCGAGGAGGCGGAAACGCTGGTCAAGGCCATGACCGAAGGGCGCCTGCAACTGGCGTTGCGCAACCCCCTGGATAACCAGAAGAAACCCGCTGCTCCGCCGCCGGCCCCGGTTGCCGTCGCGCCGAAGCCGCTGGTAAGCCGCCGTGCGCCCGCCAATGTGGGGGTGACGATCATCCGCGGGACCCAGGTCAACGTGACCAACGTCGGCCTGTAGGGCGAGCCCGCCGATCACGCGTGGCCATGGCGGCCCGACAGGCAAGGAGACGGATATGAAAAGCATGCGCAGAGTGGGGGGCTTGATCCTGGTGCTGGGCACCTTGGCGTTGCTGGCCGCAGTGGCAGCGGGCGCCGAGACGCGACCGGCGACGGTGGCCACGCCGGCGGCGAACGTCGGCGACATCCAGGTGCCGATCTACAAATCACGGGTGCTCACCACCCGCACCGCGGTCAAGCGAATCTCGGTGGGCAACCCGGCGATCGCCGACATCCTCATCACCAGCCCGACCCAGCTCTACCTGCTCGGCCGTTCGCTGGGCAGCACCAACGTGCTGCTGTGGGATGGCAACAATCGCCTGATCGACAGCCTCGATCTGGAGGTGGTGCACGATCTCGGCGGGCTGAAGGGCAAGCTGCATCAGGTCCTGCCCAACGAAGCCATCGAGGTATTCAGTGCCCAGGGCGCGCTGGTGCTGCGTGGCCAGGTCAGCAGCGCCGCGGCCATGGATAGCGCGCTCAAGCTGGCCAGGAGCTACACCGAGCAGGCCGCCGGCGAGGCCAAGGGCCCGGGCACGCCCCCGGCGGCGCAGCCCTCGCAACCCGCGCAACCGCTGGAGCTGATCAACCTGCTCAGTATCGGCGGCAGCCAGCAGGTGATGCTGGAGGTGAAGGTCGCCGAGATACAGCGCAACCTGTTCAAGAACCTCAACGTGCGCTTCAACGCCCTGGACTTCGGCTCGTCCGGGCGCTGGTCGGGCGGGGGCTTCAACAATGGCGCCGGCCTGGGCTTCGACGAGGACGGCCTGGTCAACCCGACCACCCTGTTCGGTGACGGCACCGGCATCTTCGGCCAGTTCCTTTCGGACAACTTCCTCTTCAACGTGGTGCTCGAGGCGGCCAAGGACAACGGCTCGGCCAAGGTGCTCGCCGAGCCGACGCTGACCACCCTGACCGGGCAGCAGGCGGAGTTCATTTCCGGCGGCGAGTTCCCGGTGCCGATCACCGAGGACGACGGCATCACCATCGAGTTCAAGGAATTCGGGGTCGGGGTCAAGTTCCTGCCGGTGGTGCTCGACAGCGGGCGCATCAACCTGAACCTGAACGTGTCGGTGAGCGAACTCTCCAACGCCAATTCGCTGGTACTGGATACCGGCCTGGAAAGCATCCTCGGCAACGGCGTCGCCCAGGTCATCCCGTCGCTGACCAAGCGCAGCGCCCAGTCGACCGTCGAACTCGGCAACGGCCAGACCATCGCCATCGCCGGCCTGATCAGCGAGAACACCCGCGACTTCGTCAGCCGTTTCCCCGGCCTGGGCGATGTGCCGCTGCTGGGGCAGCTGTTCCGCAGCCAGCAGTTCATTCACGGCGAGACCGAACTGGTGATCCTGGTGACCCCGCACCTGGCGCAACCGGTGGACGCCCGTGCGGTGCGGCTGCCCACCGAGCGTTTCGTCGAACCCAGCGATGCGGAGTTCTACCTGCTGGGCAAGACCAAGGGCAGCGGCTCCGGCCGCACGGTGCCGGCCAGCCTCGGCGTCAGCGAAGGCCGCTTCGGCCACGACCTCAAGTAAGCGGAGTCGCCATCATGAAAATTCTGCCCTACGCCTGCCTGTTCGCCTTGCTGGCCGGCTGCATTCCCTATCAGGAAGGCCGCGTCGGCCCGCTGGGAAGTACGGTCAATGCGACGCTCTACCAGCAGATCGCCGACAAGAACACCGCGGCCGATCCGGGCACCGCGCTATCGCCGGTCGGTGCCGATGGCCCGCTGACCGAACAGGTGCTCGACGGCTACCGCGGCATCACCGGCGACGCGCAACAGGTCGCGCAGCCGATCCAGATCAACGTGGGAAACTGAGGCCTGCACGATGAACGCCCTGCGTATGACGCGCCCGCTGCCGCATCGCCAGCGTGGCGCGGTAATGGTGCTGGTGGTCGTGGCATTGGCGACGATGCTGCTGATGGGCGCGCTGGCCCTGGACGGCAGCCACATGCTGGCGAACAAGACGCGCCTGCAGAACGCGGTGGACGCCGCGGCGCTGAGCGGGGCCAAGACCCTGCAGCAGGTCACGGGCTCGGGCAATGCCGGCAGCCTGACGCAGGACGCCGCGCGCGAGACGTTCCGGCGCAATGCCGAGGCGGCCGGCAATGGCGAACTGGCCGGCGCGCTGGGCGACGACCTGGGCAGCATCCTGCGCGTCGACCTCTCTGCCAGCGTCTACGGGCCGTTCTCCTTCCCGGGCCCGGCGGATGCTCGCTACGTGCGCGTCAGCGTGGCGGAACTGCCCCTGGTGGGGTTCCTCTGGGGCATTCTGCAGGCGTTCGGCAATGACACGAACAAGGCGGTGGCGGCGATCGCCACCGCCGGCCCCAGCCCGACCAGCCCCTGCAACATCGCGCCGCTCATGGTGTGCGGCAATCCCGGCCAGCACGATCCGGATGCCGGCATGTTCTGGGGCTATCGCTTCGGCGACCTGGAAGTGCTCAAGGGCGCAGCCGGCAACAGCCCGGCCATCGGCCCGGGCAACTTCCAGCTGATCCGCCTGGGCGACAGCGCCGGCGGCGCGGACGTTCGTGAAGCGCTGGCCGGTGGCATCGAGCAGTGCAACAGCGTCGGCGAGGCGGTGGAAACCGAGCCCGGCAATACCGTCGGCCCGGTTTCGCAGGGCTTCAATACGCGCTTCGGCCAGTATGCCGGCGCACTGTCCAACAACGCTGGCGAATACCCGCCCGATCTGGTCACCGACTACAGCTCGCCGGCCATCAGCTACAACAACGCCACGGCGCAGGCCGAGTATCAGGGCCAGGCGGTGAGCTCGAACGCCGGCAACCTTTCGACCGCGAGCGCGGCGCTGCTCGACTACAACGACTGGCGCCAGCGCGTGGCCGACTGCCCCAATGGCTGCCGGGCGGACGGGGTATTCGAACGGCGCATGCTAAAGATCGTGCTGGGCGATTGCAGTGGCAGCTCCGGGGGCCAGACCTCGGTGCCGGTACTGGGCTTCGGCTGTTTCTTCCTGGTGCAGCCGCTGCCCACCGGCACCGGCAACGAGGCCCAGATCTTCGGCCAGTTCGTCAGCGAATGCGAGGGCGACAACGTGCCCGATAGCGACCCGGTGAACGACGGCGGCCCGCAGATCATCCAGCTGTTCAAGACCTATATCGACAACAACCGGACGCCGAGCAGCGACTCGTAGGAGGCGGCCATGGCAACCCAGGGATTTCGCGCACGGACACAACGCGGTGTCGCGATGGTCGAGCTGGCCATCGCGCTGCCGCTGTTGTTGCTGTTGCTGCTGGCGATCGGCGAGGTAGGGCGGTTGCTGTTCCAGTACAACAGCCTGCTGCAGGCCAGCCGCGATGCCAGCCGTTTCGTCGCCGGCCAGGCCTGGAATCGCACCCTGGGCCGCATGGAACTGACGACGGCCTTGCAGGAGCAGGCCCGCTCGCTGGCGGTGTACGGCATGCCGGTCGCGCAGGCCGGCAGCCAGCCGCTGGTGCGCGGCCTGAGCCCCGCGCACGTGGCGGTCAGCGTGCAGGGCAGCGATCACGTCCAGGTCAGCATCACCTATCCGTTCCAGCCGGTTATCGGGAGCGGCCTGCCGGACTTCGGCGCCGGCCGGGTCCCGCTGGCATTCCCGCTGGTGGCCACCACCGTGATGAGGGCGCTGTGATGAACGCGAAACGCATGCGTGGCGTGTACGTGGTGGAGTTCGCCATCGTCGGGCTGCTGCTGTTCGTCCTGCTGTTCGGCGTGCTGGAGATGGGCCGGCTGTTCTTCACCGTCAACGCGCTCAATGAAACGGTTCGCCGTGGCGCGCGCCTGGCCGCGGTGTGCGAGATCCACGAACCGCGCATCCTGCGCCGGGCGATCTTCAACGCCGCCGAGGATGCCGGCGCCAGCAGCCTGATCGCCAGCCTGGAGACCGCCGACCTGACCCTGGTCTACCTGGACGGCAACGGTGCGGCGATCGCCACGCCGGGCGCTGCCGGCTTCGGTGCCATCCGCTATGTCCAGCTGCGCGTGGACAACTTCACCTTCGACCTGCTGATTCCTGCATGCAGGGCCTGTTCACCCTGCCGCCGTTCCTGTCGACGCTGCCGCGCGAAAGCCTCGGGCGCCATGCCGAGCCCGGTGTTTCTCCGGAGATCACCCCATGCTGAATACCGCCGAAGTCTCCACCCCCACGGCCAGCCGCCAGGCGCTGCGGATGCTGATCAGCAGCCGCGATGCCGCCGCGCTGGCGCGCCTGAAGGCGATGATCCAGCCACTGGCCGGTTTGCAGGTCAGCACGCGGCTGGTGAGCAACGGCCACACCGACCCGCTGTACGGGCTGGAACAGCGGCCGGACATGCTGTTGCTGCACGTCAGCCAGCTGTGGCGCGAGGAACTGGGCGCGCTGCAGCAGCACCCGGCCCAGCAGCGCCCGCCGCTGCTGGTCTGTGGCCCGCTGGAGAACCGCGATTGCATGCGCCTGGCGATGCAGGCCGGCGCGCGGGACTTCCTGCCGGAGCCGGTGGTGGCGCATGAGCTGCTCGCCGCGATTGGCCGGATCTCGCTGGAAGCGCGGGACGGCCAGGCGGGCGGCGGCAAGCTGATCGCGATCATGAACGCCAAGGGCGGCTCCGGCGCGACGATGCTGGCCTGCAACCTGGCCCACACGCTGAGCGCCCATGGCCGGCGCACGCTGCTGCTGGATCTGGACCTGCAGTTCGGCAGCGTCGCCCATTGCCTGGACGTGCACCCCGCGCACAGCCATATGGAGGTCCTGCAGCGGATCGACGACCTGGACGGCGTCGCGCTGCACGGCTTCTGCAGCCACTTCAGCCCGACGCTCGATGTGCTGGGCGGGCGCGCCGGCGAGCTGTGCCTGACCCAGGACGTACAGCTGGAACAGCTCGAGGGGCTGCTGGCCCTGGCACGGACCACGTACGACTGGGTGGTGATCGATCTGCCGCGGCAGATCGATCACCTCACCGGCATCAGCCTGGAGCAGGCCGACCAGGTCTACGTGGTGCTGCAGCAGTCGCTCAGCCATCTCAAGGATGCCGCGCGCCTGGTGCGGATCATGCGCGAGGACCTCGGCATTCACGGCGACCGTCTGCAGGTCGTGGTCAATCGCTACGACAAGTCGGCGCCGGTCAGCCTCAAGGACATCACCGACGCCCTGCATTGCGGCGAGCCCCAGCGGCTGCCGAACGACTATGCGGTGATCAATGAAAGCCAGAACACCGGTGTGCCGCTGGGCCTGCATGCGCCGCGCGCGGCGCTGGCCCAGGGCATCCGTCAGCTGAGCCTGGGCCTGATCGGTCACGAAGCCGCCGAGTCGGGCCTGCTCAAGCGTACTTTCGGCCGACTATTCAGGGGATGACCATGCTCAGCGAATTGCGCAACCGCCTGCAGGCAGGCAAGCGAACCCCGGCCAGGCAGCCGGAACCCAGTGCCGAGCCCATGCGGGCCGATACCGCCATGGCCTGGGAAAGCGTGGCGGCCGAACCGCCGTACGAGACCCGCAGCCAGCTCAATCCGACCGATGCCGAATGGCGGGAAAGGATCTACCAGCAACTGCTCAAGGTCATGGACCTGTCGCTGCTCGACTCCCTCGAACCAGCCGACGCGGTGTGGCAGATTCGCGAGATCTGCCAGCGCCTGCTCGACGAGCATGCCGCGCCGGTCAGCGCCGCAGGCCGGCAGCAGATCATCAAGCAGATCACCGACGAGGTGCTCGGCCTGGGCCCGCTGGAGCCGCTGCTGGCCGACGGCACGGTATCGGACATCCTGGTCAACGGTCATGCCTCGGTCTATGTCGAGCGCCACGGCAAGCTGCAGCGTACCGACGTGCGCTTTCGCGACGACCGCCACCTGCTCAACATCATCGACCGCATCGTTTCCACGCTGGGCCGGCGCATCGACGAATCCTCGCCGCTGGTGGATGCGCGGCTGAAGGATGGGTCACGCGTCAACGCGATCATCCCGCCGCTGGCCATCGACGGCCCGAGCCTGTCGATCCGCCGCTTCGCGGTGGACCTGCTGAACGCCGAGAGCCTGATCCAGATGGGCACCCTGACCCCGGCCATCGCCTGGTGCTCAAGGCCATCGTGCGCGGCCGGCTCAACGTGCTGGTATCCGGCGGCACCGGCACCGGCAAGACCACCATGCTCAACGTGCTGTCGAGCTTCATCCCGCACAACGAACGCATCGTCACCATCGAGGATTCGGCCGAGCTGCAATTGCAGCAACCCCATGTGGTGCGGCTGGAAACGCGTCCGGCCAATATCGAGGGGCGGGGCGAGGTCAACCAGCGCGAGCTGGTGCGCAACAGCCTGCGCATGCGCCCGGATCGCATCGTCATCGGCGAGGTGCGCGGCCCGGAGGCGCTGGACATGCTGGCGGCGATGAACACCGGCCACGACGGCTCGATCACCACCATCCACGCCAATACCGCGCGCGATGCCCTGAGCCGCATCGAGAACATGGTGTCGATGAGCGGCGCGACCTTCCCGACCAAGGCCCTGCGCCAGCAGATCGCCTCGGCCATCGACCTGGTGATCCAGCTCGAACGCCAGGAGGACGGCAAGCGCCGGCTGGTCAGCGTCCAGGAGATCAATGGCATGGAAGGCGAGGTGATCACCATGACCGAGATCTTCGCCTTCGAACGCCACGGCATCGGCGAGCATGGCGCAGTGCTCGGCGACTACCGGCCGACCGGCATGGTGCCGGGTTTCCGCGACGTGCTGGCCAAGCGCGGCATCGAGCTGCCGCTGGAACTGTTCCGCCCGGACTGGATGGAGGCCCTGCAGCCATGAGCCAGATTCCCAGCGAATTCCTTCTGATTTTCCTCGGCATGGTCTTCGTCGCGGTGTTCCTGCTCAGCCAGGGCCTGACGGTGCCGGTATTCGGCGAGGCGGGGCGGGTGCGCAAGCGCATCCGGGCACGCCTGCATCTTCTCGAACAGGCCAGCGAGCTGCCGAACATGCAGGTGCTGCTGCGCCAGAAGTACCTCAAGCGCCTGTCTCCGCTGGACGCGGCGCTGGAGCAATTGCCGCTGATGGACAGGCTGGCGCAGCTGATCGAGCAGAGCGGGCACCACTACCGTGCCCATCGCGTCGTGCTGCTCGGTGTGCTGCTGACCATGCTGGTGGCCGTGACCGGCTGGCTGCTGACGCATCTGTGGTGGCTGGCGCTGCCGCTGGGGTTCCTGGCGTTCTGGCTGCCGATCCTGAAGATCGGCCGCGAGCGTGGCCGGCGTTTCGCCGCGTTCGAGGAGGGCCTGGCCGATGCGCTGGATGCCATGTGCCGGGCCCTGCGCGCAGGCCATCCGTTCAACGAGACGCTGCGCCTGGTGGCCGAGGAGCAGAAGGGTGCGGTGGCCGAGGAGTTCGGCCTGACCTTCGCCGACATCAACTACGGCAACGACGTGCGCCGCGCCATGCTCGGCCTGCTCGAACGGGTGCCCAGCATGACGGTGATGATGCTGGTGACCAGCATCCTCATCCATCGCGAAACCGGCGGTAACCTGACCGAGGTGCTGGAGCGCCTGAGCCGGCTGATCCGTGGCCGCTTCCGTTTCCAGCGCAAGGTCAGGACGCTGTCGGCCGAGGGACGCATGTCGGCCTGGGTGCTGATTTCCGTGCCCTTCGTGCTGGCCGCCGGGATCATGCTGACCACGCCGGAGTACCTGCCGCTGCTGATCAACGAGCCGATCGGGCAGAAACTCAGCATGGCGGCGTTCGGCGCCATGCTGGTGGGCATCTTCTGGATTCGCCGGATCATCCGCATCCAGGTTTGAGCGAGGGCGCGATCATGGACTATCTGTACGGTCTGGTTGCAAGCGTGGTCGGCGACGAACAACTGGTGCGCCTGGTCTTCCTGCTGACGGTCGCCTTGAGCGTGGCGCTGGCGGTGGGCACCATGGCCGTGCTGGTGATGGGGCTGCAGGACCCGGTACGGCGGCGCCTGGCGGTGATCAAGCGCGGTGGCGAGCGGGGCGCCGGCGAAGCGCCGCAGGGCCATCTGCAACTGCTGCTGGAGCAACTGGGGCAGCGCTTCGTCAGCCCCGACGACAAGCAGGTGTCCGGCACCCGGACGTTGCTGCAGCACGCCGGTTACCGCTCGCCCTCGGCGGTGCAGATGTACTGGGCGATCCGCCTGTTGCTGCCGCTGGTGCTGCTGGTCGCGACCCTGCTGGGGCTGCCGGTGGTGACCAATCCCACTCTGCTGCACGGGCTGCTGGCCGCCGGGCTGGCGGTCGGCCTGGGCTGGCTGGCACCGGCGCTGTTCGTCGAGAAGCGCAAGGTTGCACGGCAGACGCGCCTGCGCGGGGCCTTCCCCGATGCCCTCGATCTGATGGTGGTCTGCGTGGAGTCGGGCCTGGCATTGCCGCAGGCCATCGAGCGGGTCGCCGAGGAGCTGGCGGTGAGCCAGGCCGAGCTGGCCGAGGAGCTGGCGATGGTGAATGCCGAGATTCGCGCCGGCATCCCCAGTGCGATGGCACTGGCGCATCTGGCCGAGCGTACCGGCCTGGAAGATGTGCGCGGGCTGGTCAGCCTGCTGGCACAGAGCATCCGCTTCGGGACCAGCGTCGCCGACACCCTGCGCGTCTATGCCGAGGAGTTTCGCGACCGGCGGACCCAGGCGGCCGAGGAACGGGCTGCCAAGATCGGTACCAAGCTGGTGTTCCCGCTGATTTTCTGCCTGTGGCCGAGCTTTTTCCTGGTCGCCATCGGCCCCGCCATGATCGGCGTTCTCAAAGCTTCGGGAGATTGTGAGATGAGAAGAATCAGTCTGCTGCTGACCCTGACGGCCGTGCTTGCCGGCTGCCAGTCCATGGGGCCGGAGCCTAGCGAACGTTCCATCTACTCCGGCAACAATTCGGTGCTGTACCGGGCCCGCCAGCAGGCCGGCTCGCTGGAGCAGGCGTTGCAGCTTGCCGACCTGGCCTATCGGGCGGGCGACCTGGATCAGGCGCTGTTCCAGTACCTGCGCGCGCTGGAGCTCGATCCCAAGCGCCACTCCGCGCTGGTCTGGGTGGGGCGGATCCATCGTGAGCGCGGCAATATCCAGCTCGCCGAGCTGGCCTTCGACGAGGTGCTGCGCAGTTCGCCCGACGATCTCGAGGCGCTGGCCGAGATGGGCATGCTGCAGCTGGCCAAGCGCGACCAGGAGAAGGCCCGCGCGCTGCTCTACAGGGCGCTGCTGCTCGACCAGCGGCGACTCGCCGGCGAACTCCCGGCCGGGCTGCCGGCGCCGGATGCGCTCGTGGTGGACCGGCAGTCGCCCGTACGCCTGTACAACGCGCTCGGCGTGCTGGCCGACCTGACCAACGATTTCCCCCTGGCCGAGCGCTATTACCGGCTGGCCCTGCAGGTCGAGCCGCGTTCGCTGCTGGTACACAACAGCCTCGGCTATTCCTACTACATGGCCGGTCGCTGGCAGGAGGCCGAGCGCACCTACAGCCGTGCCCTCGACCACGGCAGCGACTACGCGCCGCTGTGGCGCAACTACGGTCTGCTGATGGCCCGCACGGCGCGCTATGAAGAGGCGTTATCGGCCTTCGAGCAGATCGGCTCGCGGGCGCAGGCCAGCAACGACGTGGGCTATGTCTGCCTCGTCGAAGGCAAGCTGAACGAGGCCGAGCAGTTCTTCCGCAGTGCGCTGGAGCAGTCGCCGTCGCACTACGCCACGGCCTGGGAGAACCTGGAGCGCGTGCGCCAGCTACGCAAGATCCGCCAGCTCGGGCTGGGCATGGCCGATCCGACATAGCCGTGGCGGCTGACGGCGTCAGCCCCGCTGGGCCTGCAACAAGCGGCGCGCCAGCCAGGGCCCCTGGCGCAGCAGCGCCGCATGGACCTGCACCAGTTGCGCCCCGGCATTCAGGCGGGCATCCAGGTGTTGCGCGGTCTGGATGCCGCCGACCGACAACAACGCCAGCTCTGGCCCGCAGAAGCGGCGCAGGTGTTCGATCTGGCGACAGGCCTGGGCCTGCCGCGGCTCGTGCTGCCAGTCGCGGTAGCGCTGGCGTGTCGCGGGCGGCCCGGGGTCGTGGGCGGCGAGCAGGCCGTCGAACCCCAGCTCCAGCAGCAGCCCGACGAGGGAAAAGGGGATCTGCCCGGGCAGACAGCGCAGCTTCGCCAGCAGCGGTACCCGGCGTGCGCCCGAATGGTTCAGCTGCTGTTGCTGCTCGCGCAGCGCGGCGAGCAACTGGCGCAAGCGCGCATCCTGTTGCAGCAACGGCACACTGGCGGGGCCGATCAGGTTGAGCACCAGGTAGTCGCCATGCGCCCAGGCGTCACGCAGCAGGGCACAGCTTTGCGCCGCCGAGCGCCTGGCGTCCAGGGTCAGGTTGATGCCCAGGCGCGCCTCGCCGGGGGCTGCCGGCCTGAGCCTGGCGACCCCCTCGGCGGTCAGGCTGCCGATCTCGTTGAAGCCCATGCCCAGCGCCGCGACCCGCCGGGCGAGGCGGCCGTCGCGGTCGAAGCCGGCGGCGATGCCCAGGGGGGAGGGGAAATGCAGGCCCATCACGCTGAGCGGCCGGCTGGGCGCCGGGCCCGGCATACGGCACGCGAGGCTGACGAGGTCCAGCGCGAGCCGCTGTGCCAGCCGGCTGCGCAGGGCCGCAAAGCTGCTTCGCTCAGCCATGGAGACGCTCGAAATCGTTCATGAACGCCGTCAGGCGCTCCACGCCGGCCAGCGGCATGGCGTTATAGAGGCTGGCGCGCACGCCGCCGATGGCGCCGTGGCCACGCAGGTTCAACAGGCCATCGTCTGCCGCCCGGGCAAGGAACGTCTCGAGCAGGCGCGCATCGGCCAGCTGAAAGCACACGTTGATCGTCGAGCGGTCCGCGGGCTGCTGTGGGCATCGGTAGAACTCGCTGGTGTCGATGCGCCGATACAGCCGTCGACTTCTCTCCCGGGCGGCCGTGGCCATTGCGGCAAGCCCGCCGCGACGGGCGATCCAGCGCAGCATCAGCCCGGCGACGTACAGGGCGAAGGTCGGCGGGGTATTGAAACGGCTGTCCTGCTCGGCCTGCACGGCATAGCTGAACGCCGCGGGCAAACCGCGTGGCGGAGCCCGCAGCAGGTCGTCGCGGACGATCACCAGGCACAGGCCGGCCACGCCGAGGTTCTTCTGGGCGCTGGCATAGATCAGCCCGAAGCGCTCGACGGGCACCGGGCGGGTGAGGAAATCCGAGGTCATGTCCGCCACCAGCGGCACCGCCAGGTCGGGGAAGTCGTGCACCTGCAGGCCGTTGCCGGTTTCGTTGCTGGTGATGTGGCAGTAGCCGGCATCCGGGGCCAGCTGCCAGCGCTCGAACGGGGGCAGGGCGGTGAACGCCTCGGCTGCACCGCTGGCGACGATGTTCACCGGCGCGTGCCGGCGCGCCTCGGCGATGGCCTTGCGCGCCCAGTGGCCGCTGTCCAGGTAATCGGCGCATTGCCCGGTTCGCAGCAGGTTGAGCGGCAGCAGGCCGAACTGTGCGCTGGCGCCGCCCTGCAGGAAGAGCACCCGGTAGTTGGGCGGAATCGCCAGCAGTGCACGCAGCTGCTGCTCGATCTCGGCCATCAGCTGCTTGAAGCGGTGCCGGTAAAGGGTTGTTCCAGTATGGACAGCGCGCTGCCTTGCCAGTCCGGCAGTTCCTCGCGAATCTGCGCCAGCACCTCGGCCGGCAGCATCGCCGGGCCGGCGGCGAAGTTGTAGCGCCCGGGCCGCTCAGAAGAGATGCAGACCATGACCGCCGGCCGCCATCAGAAACAGCAGAGGGAAGGACAGGATGGTGTTGCTGCGCGAGGAGAGGAAGGTGATCCGCGAGCAGCGCACCCGTTCCTCCAGCGTCGCCGGGACGAAGCCGAGCAGCTTCTTCTGGTGTGGCCAGAGCACCAGCCAGAGGTTGAGCAGCATCGCCGTGCCGATCCAGGCGCCGAGGCCGATCACCGCCAGCGGGCCTTGCAGCAACAGGGCATCGGGCAGCCAGCCGCGTTGCCAGAGCAGCGTCATGCCGGATGCCCAGACTACCAGCGAGGCATAGCGGAAGATGCCGTGCTCGCGTTTCATCCGGGCTTCCAGGTCGCGGTTCAGCGTGGCGACGTCGATGCCGTTCTGCAAGGGCACGAAGCGCGGGTTCTGCACGAAGTTGGCATAGTTGTGGCCGACCCAGACCAGTGCGAACAGCAGGTGCGCGTAGCGGGCCAGCAGGTCGAGCAGGGGCAGTTGCATGGCGCCTCCTGGGAGCCGTTGGTGATTCAAACCGAGGGGCTGTCGCCGGCAAGGACTCGGCGTCCCCCCGGGCTCCTACACCAGCCAGCGCAGCAGCAGGTAGCAGCCGAGCGTCAGGGCGACGCCGGCGCCGATGGTGCCGGCGAAGGAGTCATGGGGCAGTTTCAAGGTCCACCCCCGGGCTGGCATGGCGGGCGATCAGCTGGCCTTGTGGCCGCGTCGCATCCTGCGCCAGTTCGACGGCCTGGCGGATCAGCTGGTGATGCGGCGACTTGCTGCACGCCGGATCGGTATTGGCACCGTTGCCGGTCAGCAGCAGCGCCTGGCAGCGGCAGCCACCGAAATCCTTTTCCTTCTCGTCGCAGCTGCGGCAGGGCTCGGGCATCCAGGCGTCGCCGCGGTAGAGGTCGAACACCGGCGAGTCGTGCCAGATCCGTTCCAGCCGCTGCTGGCGCACGTTGGGGAAGGTGAGGTCCTTGAAGTTGCTGGCCTGCGAGCAGGGCAGCACGTTGCCGTTGGGCGCGATGGTCACGTGGATGGCGCCCCAGCCGTTCATGCAGGCCTTGGGCCGGCCCTCGTAATAGTCGGGGATGACGAAGAAGATGGTCAGGCGGTCGCCGTAGCGCTCGCGGGCCTTGCGCACCGCGGCCTCGGCGCGCTGCAGCTCGGCGTGGGTCGGCATCAGCTGGTCACGGTTGAGCAGCGCCCAGTTGTAGTACTGCACGTTGGCCAGTTCGACGTACTCGATGCCCAGCTCGACGGCGAACGCGATGATTTCCGGCACCTGGCCGATGTTCTGCCGGGTGATCGGCACGTTGAGCACCATGGGGAAGTCCATGGCCTTGATCAGCCGCGCCATGCCGAGCTTGCGCTTCCAGGCATCGACGCCGGCGAGCTGGCGCGCCACGCTGCGGTCGGTGGACTGGAAGCCGAGCTGGATGTGCCGCAGCCCGGCCGCCTTCAGGGCGCGCAGGCGGGCCTCGGTCAAACCGATGCCGGAGGTGATCAGGTTGGTGTAGTAGCCCATGCGGTCGGCTTCGGCGACCAGCGTTTCGAGGTCCTTGCGCAGGGTCGGTTCGCCGCCGGAGAAACCGATCTGCATCGCGCCCATGGCACGCGCCTGGGCCATCACGTCGATCCATTCGGCGGTGCTCAGCTCGTCCTGGCGGTAATCGGCGAAGTTGCGCGGGTTGCTGCAGAACACGCACTGCAGCGGGCACTGATAGGTCAGCTCCAGCAGCAACCAGACCGGGTTGCCATGGCCATCAAGCCTTGGCGCGGATCCAGCCCTTGGCATGGGACACCTCCAGGAAATTCAGGACGCTGGCACGGATCGCGCCGTCAGCGGATGCGTGGTAGACGCGGCTCAGTTGCTCGATCAGCTCGGCGACGCTGGTCTGGCCGTCGCAGCGCTGCAGTATTTCGCCACCGGTGGCGTTCAGCTTGACGATGCCTTCGGGGTAGAGCAGCACATGGGCCTGTTGCGACGCCTCCCAGCGAAACAGGAAGGGCGGGCGGATTTCATAGCAGCTGGCTGGCGATATGTGTGTCGTTGTCATATGCAATTCCTCGCTCGGCCGGCGTGGCGGCGGGGCGCCACGCCGGCCGGGGGCTCAGCGTACGTAGACGTACGCGGTGACTTCGAAGCCCAGACGCAGGTCGCAGAACTGCGGATCGATCCACTGCATGGCGTATCTCCTTAAGCAAGGGTTGGTTCAGGGGAAGCGTTGTCGCAGTTCGAAGCTAAGGCGCTTCGCGGGGGCGACTAATAGGACTTTCGCAGCGGTTTTCCGGGTATTTGGTCGTGTTTTTTCGGCGTCGGAGAAATATTTGCATTGCCCTGCAACGCCCTTGTCCATGGTCATTTCCGTGTGTCCGGAACGGCCTAAACTGGCTTGTTTTTTTACAAGGAAAGCGTCTCCGCCGCCGGGCCTGGCGGCACCTCGACGCCGCGCCCAGCGCCGTTGGCATCTACTACCAAATGAGGAGTCCTCCGCTGCCATGGGGGCATACCGGAGGCCGGAGGGCACTGCCTAAGATCGGTCCATGCCCTGCGCACGTTCCGACGCAGGCTCTGACAAGCAGAGAAAGAGAGGCCCATCATGATCTACGCCCAACCCGGTACCGCAGGCGCCGTCGTTTCCTTCAAGCCACGCTACGGCAACTACATCGGTGGTGAATTCGTACCGCCGGTCAAAGGCGAGTATTTCGTCAACACCTCGCCGGTCAACGGCGAAGTGATCGCCGAGTTTCCGCGTTCGGGCGCCGAAGACGTCGAGAAGGCTCTGGACGCCGCCCATGCGGCAGCCGATGCCTGGGGCCGCACCTCAGTGCAGGATCGCGCCAACATCCTGCTGAAGATCGCCGATCGCATCGAAGCCAACCTGGAAAAGCTCGCCGTCGCCGAAACCTGGGACAACGGCAAGGCCGTGCGCGAGACGCTCAACGCCGACGTGCCGCTGGCCGCCGACCACTTCCGCTACTTCGCCGGCTGCATCCGCGCCCAGGAAGGCAGCGCCGCCGAGATCAACGAACACACCGCGGCCTACCACTTCCACGAGCCGCTGGGCGTGGTCGGGCAGATCATCCCGTGGAACTTCCCGCTGCTGATGGCCGCCTGGAAGCTGGCCCCGGCCCTGGCGGCCGGTAACTGCGTGGTGCTCAAGCCCGCCGAGCAGACGCCGCTGTCGATCATGGTTTTCGCCGAGGTGATCGGCGACCTGCTGCCGCCGGGTGTGCTGAACATCGTCCAGGGCTTCGGCAAGGAAGCGGGCCAGGCGCTGGCCACCAGCACCCGTATCGCCAAGATCGCCTTCACCGGCTCCACCCCGGTGGGCGCGCACATCATGCGTTGCGCGGCCGAGAACATCATCCCCAGCACCGTGGAGCTGGGTGGCAAGAGCCCGAACATCTTCTTCGAGGACATCATGCAGGCCGAACCGGCCTTCATCGAGAAGGCTGCCGAAGGCCTGGTGCTGGCGTTCTTCAACCAGGGCGAGGTGTGCACCTGCCCGTCGCGCGCACTGATCCAGGAATCGATCTTCGAACCGTTCATGAACGAGGTGATGAAGAAGGTCAAGCAGATCAAGCGCGGCAACCCGCTGGATACCGACACCATGGTCGGCGCCCAGGCGTCCGAGCAGCAGTTCGACAAGATCCTCTCCTACCTGGACATCGCCCAGCAGGAGGGCGCCCAGGTGCTCACCGGCGGCGCCGCGGAAAACTCGAGGGCGGCCTGGCAAGCGGTTACTACATCCAGCCGACCCTGCTCAAGGGGCACAACCAGATGCGCGTGTTCCAGGAGGAAATCTTCGGGCCGGTGGTCGGCGTCACCACCTTCAAGGACGAGGCCGAGGCGCTGGCCATCGCCAACGACACCGAATTCGGCCTCGGCGCCGGCGTCTGGACCCGCGACATCAACCGCGCCTACCGCATGGGCCGCGGCATCAAGCCGGCCGGGTGTGGACCAACTGCTACCATCTGTATCCGGCGCATGCCGCATTCGGTGGCTACAAGAAGTCCGGCGTCGGTCGCGAGACCCACAAGATGATGCTCGACCACTACCAGCAGACCAAGAACCTGCTGGTCAGCTACGACGTCAATCCGCTCGGCTTCTTCTGATGAGGGCCCCGGCACGCGTGCTCCCGCGTGCCGGTTCATTTGCTGCGCACTTCATTGTGCGGGACCTGTTCCGCTTCAGCTGTATCCCCCTTCCCGGACGGACGGTCCATCGCAACGCGGCTTCGGCCGCGTTTTTTTAGGTTCATCGTGCTTTCTTGGGGAAGCAAGGATTGACACCGGACTGGCAAGATTAGGTGTTGCTGCCATTTGGTTTGGGCTTGCGCTTGGTGATCAGGGCGCTTACCGAGTGTGCTGACACTTCTGGTTTCGGCCCCCCGGCCGAGTCACTTGACTCGCTTCGCTCGCCCTTCGGGCCAGCCTGCGGCTGTTACTCCGCTACGCTCCGTATCTCGTTGCTCGCCGAGAAAGTAAGCAAAGAAGAAGGGCACCCGACATCCGGGT
>NZ_AZSV01000026.1:0-51122 GCF_000582595.1 Pseudomonas sp. BAY1663 | reverse complement strand
CTCGGCGGCCGCCTTGCCGGCGTCGGCCGCGGGCGCTTGCTCGCCGCCTTCGACGTCGATTTCGAGCAACTCGTCGCCTTCCTTCAGGCGATCGCCCAGTTTTACCTTCAGGCTCTTCACGACACCGGCGCGGGGCGCCGGAATCTCCATGCTGGCCTTGTCGGACTCGAGCGTCAGGATGCTCTGGTCCGCTTCGATCCGGTCACCGACCTTCACGAATATCTCGATCACTTCACCCTCACCGCTGCCGATGTCGGGTACGCGAATGGTTTCACTCACTGTAGATACTCCTCTTCGCTCTCGGCATCAGCAATCCAGGGGGTTGCGCTTCTCGGGGTCGATCCCGAACTCGGCGATGGCCTCGGCCACGACCTTGCGTTCGAGGGCGCCCTTGTTGGCGAGAGCCTGCAACGAGGCGAGCGCGACCCAGCGGCGATCCACTTCGAAGAAGTCGCGCAGCTTGCGGCGGCTGTCGCTGCGGCCGAAGCCGTCGGTGCCCAGCACTTGGTATTCGTCGCTCGGGACCCACTGGCGGATCTGGTCGGCGAACAGCTTCATGTAGTCGGTCGAGGCGATCACCGGGCCATCGCGGCCTTCGAGGCACTGCGTGACGTAGCTCTTGCGCATTTCCTCGGCCGGATGCAGGCGGTTCCAGCGATCCACCGCCAGGCCGTCGCGGCGCAGCTCGTTGAAGCTGGTGACGCTCCAGACATCGGCGCCCACGCCGAACTTGGCGAGGATGTCCACCGCGGCGCGAACTTCGCGCAGGATGGTGCCCGAGCCGAGCAGTTGCACGCGGTGCTTGAAGTCGCCCTTGGCTTCCTCGAGCAGGTACATGCCTTGATGATGCCGTCTTCCACGCCTTGCGGCATGGCCGGCTGCGGGTAGTTCTCGTTCATCACGGTGATGTAGTAGTAGACGCCCTTCTGCAGCTCCATCATCTCGTGGATGCCCTGGCGCATGATCACCGCCAGTTCGTAGCCGTAGGTCGGGTCGTAGCTGCGGCAGTTGGGGATGGTGCTGGCCAGGATATGGCTGTGGCCGTCCTCGTGCTGCAGGCCTTCGCCGTTGAGCGTGGTGCGTCCGGAGGTGCCGCCGAGCAGGAAGCCGCGGGCATGGGCATCGCCAGCGGCCCAGGCGAGGTCGCCGATGCGCTGGAAGCCGAACATCGAATAGAAGATGTAGACCGGCAGCATCGGCGTGTTGTAGTTGCTGTAGGCGGTACCGGCGGCGATCCAGCTGGACATGGCGCCGGCCTCGTTCAGGCCTTCCTGCAGGATCTGCCCGTCCTGGGCCTCGCGGTAGTACATCACCTGGTCGCGGTCGACCGGCTCGTACAACTGGCCGACCGGGGAGTAGATGCCCAGCTGGCGGAACATGCCTTCCATGCCGAAGGTGCGCGCCTCGTCGGCGAGGATCGGCACGATGCGCTTGCCCAGGTCCTTGTCCTTGACCAGCGAGGCGAGGATGCGGCCGAAGGCCATGGTGGTGGAGATTTCGCGATCGCCGGAGCCGTCGAGCACCGCCTTGAGGGTTTCCAGCGGCGGCGTCGGGATGCTGATGCTCTTGGTCCGGCGCTGCGGCAGGGAGCCGCCGAGGCGTTCGCGGCACTTGCGCAGGTAGCGCATCTCGGCGCTGTCTTCGGCCGGACGGTAGAAGGGCAGCTCTTCGAGTTGCGAGTCGTTGACCGGGATGTCGAAGCGGTCGCGGAACAGCTTCAGGCTCTCGATATCGACCTTCTTGGTGTTGTGGGCGATGTTCTTCGCCTCACCGGCGCCGGTACCGTAGCCCTTGATGGTCTTGGCCAGGATGACGGTCGGTTGGCCCTTGTGGTTGACCGCCTGGTGGTAGGCCGCATAGACCTTGTAGGGGTCGTGGCCGCCGCGGTTGAGCTTCCAGACTTCCTCGTCGGACATGTTCTCGACGCGCTTGAGCAGCTCCGGATCGGCGCCGAAGAAGTGCTTGCGCACGTAGGCGCCGTCCTTGGCCTTGTAGTTCTGGTACTCGCCGTCGATGGCTTCGTCCATGCGGCGCTGCATGCGGCCGTCTTCGTCCTGGGCGAACAGCGGGTCCCACAGGCGGCCCCAGATGACCTTGTTGACGTTCCAGTTGGCGCCTTTGAACACGCCTTCCAGCTCCTGGATGATCTTGCCGTTGCCGCGCACCGGGCCGTCGAGGCGCTGCAGGTTGCAGTTGATGACGAAGATCAGGTTGTCCAGGTTCTCGCGCCCGGCCAGCGAGATGGCGCCGAGGGTTTCCGGCTCGTCGCACTCGCCGTCGCCGATGAAGCACCAGACGCGCTGCTTGCCGGCCGGGATGAAGCCACGGTTCTCCAGGTACTTCATGAAGCGCGCCTGGTAGATCGCCTGGATCGGCCCGAGGCCCATGGAAACGGTGGGGAACTGCCAGAACTCCGGCATCAGGTGTGGGTGCGGATAGGACGAGAGCCCGCCGCCGTCCACTTCCTGGCGGAAGTTGTTCATCTGTTCCTCGCTCAGCCGGCCCTCGAGGAAGGCGCGCGAGTAGATGCCGGGCGAGGCGTGGCCCTGGTAGTAGATCAGGTCGCCGCCATGTTCTTCGTTGGGCGCCTGGAAGAAGTAGTTGAAGCCGATGTCGTACAGCGTCGCGCTCGAGGCGAAGGTGGAGATGTGCCCGCCCAGATCCGGATCCTTGAGGTTCGCGCGCATCACCATTGCCAGTGCGTTCCAGCGGACCAGGGAGCGGATGCGCCGCTCCATGAACAGGTCGCCGGGCATCTTCGCTTCGCGGGTGACGGGGATGGTGTTGCGGTAGGGGGTGGTGATGCCGTAGGGCAGCGGGGTGCCGCTGCGGGTGGCCAGTTCGCCCATCCGGGTCAACAGGTAATGAGCGCGGTCTTCACCCTCGCGGTCGAGGACGGACTCGAGGGCGTCCAGCCATTCCTGGGTTTCGACGGGATCGAGATCTTGCATGGCTTGCTCCATGGCGGAAAGGCTTCCAGAATCGGTTGCCTGCTTCGCTACCGGCTTTGTGGGCCGGGGCGTGTAATGTTCTTGGATGAGTGCCGGAGGTAGGACCGGGCGTCTGTAGTTTTACTACAAAATGACGTCAGGATCAGCCCCCCGAAATACTCTTTAGTAGTAAAACTACAGATCAGTGGCGCTGTCATGTTTCCGCGAAGGCATGGGCGGGGCTCTGAATCGCACGGTGTCACTGTTTTCGCTGCCGTGAAAGGAAACCTTCAATGAGTCTGCCATCGCTGGTTGCATTGCCTCCCTCACTCTTGCCTTTTGTCAGTCGTGCCGAAGAGTCGTTCCTCGCCGCCGCCGGCAGCCTGTCGGAGGCCGACGCGGCACGTTGCCGCGCCTGGCTGGATAGCCACCGCGAGGCGTTCGCACGGGTCTGCGCGGCCAGCGATTTCGTCAGCGATCAGGTTAGCCGAGATTCGCAGATGTTGCTGCAGCTGGCCGAGCTGGGCTGGCTGCAGCGCTCGTTGGAAGCCGGCGAGATGCGCGCGGCGCTGGCCGGGCTGCTCGCCGCATGCGACGGTGAGGACGCGCTGGCATTGACCCTGCGGCGCTTTCGCAACCGCCAGCAGGTACGCATCATCTGGCGCGACCTGACCCGCCAGGCTGACCTGGCCGAGACCTGCCGCGACCTCTCCGAGCTGGCCGATGCCTGCGTCGACCTGGCCTACCACTGGCTCTACGACCGCCACTGCGAGCAGTTCGGCGTGCCCACCGGGCGGCGCAGCGGTGCCGCGCAGCACATGGTGATCCTCGGCATGGGCAAGCTGGGTGCCCACGAGCTGAACCTGTCCTCGGACATCGACCTGATCTTCGGCTATCCGGAAGGCGGCGAAACCGTCGGTGCCCGGCGCTCGCTGGACAATCAGGAATTCTTCGTGCGCTTGGGGCAGCGGCTGATCAAGGCGCTGGATGCGATCACCGTCGACGGTTTCGTGTTCCGCGTGGACATGCGCCTGCGCCCGTACGGCTCGTCCGGCCCGCTGGTCTACAGCTTCAATGCGCTGGAGCAGTACTACCAGGATCAGGGCCGCGACTGGGAACGCTACGCGATGATCAAGGCGCGGGTCATCGGCGGCGACCAGCAGGCGGGCAAGGAACTGCTGGAGATGTTGCGGCCCTTCGTCTACCGACGCTACCTGGATTTCTCCGCCATCGAGGCGCTGCGCACCATGAAGCAGCTGATCCAGCAGGAAGTCCGGCGCAAGGGCATGGCCGCCAACATCAAGCTCGGTGCCGGCGGCATCCGCGAAGTGGAATTCATCGCCCAGGCCTTCCAACTGATCCATGGCGGCCGCGACCTCAGCCTGCAGCAGCGGGCGCTGCTCGGCGTGCTGGCGACACTGGAAGGGCAGGGCTACCTGCCGGCCGCGGCGGTCGCCGAGCTGCGCGAGGGCTACGAATTCCTGCGCTATACCGAGCATGCGCTGCAGGCCATCGCCGACCGGCAGACGCAGATGCTGCCCGAGACCGAGGCGGACTGCGCGCGGGTCGCGTTCATGCTCGGCTTCGACGGCTGGCCGGCGTTCCACGAGCGACTGCTGCACTGGCGCGGGCGGATCGACTGGCATTTCCGCCAGGTCATCGCCGACCCCGACGAGGACGAGAGCGCCGAGGGCGAAGCGCTGGTGGGCGGCGAGTGGCTGCCGCTGTGGGAACAGGACTGGGACGAGGAGTTCGCCTGCCGGCAGCTGTCCGAGGCGGGCTTCCGCGACGGCCAGGGCGCCTGTCAGCGTCTGGCGGCGCTGCGCAATACCAGCCAGGTGCGCACCATGCAGCGCCTCGGTCGCGAGCGGCTGGATGCCTTCATTCCGCGCCTGCTGGCGCAGATCGTCGAGCAGGACGATCCGGATCTGGTACTCGAACGCGTGCTGCCGCTGGTGGAGGCGGTCGCGCGGCGCTCGGCCTACCTGGTGCTGCTCAGCGAGAATCCCGGCGCGTTGCAGCGGCTGCTGGAACTCTGCGCCGCCAGCCCGTGGGTCGCCGAGCAGATCGCACGCTTCCCGCTGCTGCTCGATGAATTGCTCAATGCCGGGCGCCTGTACAGCCCGCCACAGGCGCCGGAACTCGCGGCCGAGCTGCGCGAGCGGCTGATGCGCATCCCCGAGGACGACCTGGAGCAGCAGATGGAGGCGCTGCGGCATTTCAAGCTGGCGCACCGCCTGCGCGTGGCGGCTTCCGAGATCGCCGGCACGCTGCCGCTGATGAAGGTCAGTGACTACCTGACCTGGCTGGCCGAGGCGATCCTGCAGGAAGTGCTGGCCCTGGCCTGGCGCTACAGCGTGGCGCGCCACGGCCAGCCGCCGCGCAGCGATGGCTCGCTGTGCGATCCGGCCTTCGTCATCGTCGGCTACGGCAAGGTCGGCGGCATCGAGCTGGGGCATGGTTCGGACCTGGACCTGGTGTTCATCCACGACGGCGATCCGGCTGGCGAAACCAACGGCGCCAAGCCCATCGACACGACGCAGTTCTTCACCCGCCTGGGCCAGCGCATCATCCACCTGCTGACCACCCAGACCACCTCGGGCCAGCTCTACGAAGTGGATATGCGCCTGCGTCCGTCCGGTGCGGCCGGGCTGTTGGTCAGTTCGCTCGGCGCCTTCGAACGCTACCAGGGCCAGGAAGCCTGGACCTGGGAGCACCAGGCGCTGGTGCGCGCGCGGGTGCTGGTCGGCTGCCCGCGGCTGACGGCGGATTTCGAGCGGGTGCGGGCCAGCGTGCTGGGCCGTGCGCGCGATCTGCAGGTGCTACGCCGCGAGGTCAGCGAGATGCGCGCGAAGATGCGCGACAACCTCGGCACCCGCGCGACCCTGGCCGGCACCGCCGAGCAGGCCTTCGAGGCTGGGGCCGAGTTCAATCTCAAGCAGGACGCCGGTGGTATCGTGGATATCGAATTTATGGTGCAATACGCGGCTTTGGCGTGGTCGCACCAGCATCCGGAACTGCTGCGCTATACCGATAACATCCGCATTCTCGATGGGTTGGAGCAGGCCGGGTTGATGACCGGCGATGAGGTCCGGCTGCTGCAGGACGCCTACAAGGCCTACCGTGCGGCAGCCCACCGGCAATCACTGCAGAAGCAGCCCGGAGTGGTGAGTGGGGATCAATTCCACGACGAGCGCCGCGCGGTCATGCGCATCTGGCGCGAGCTGGGGCTGAGCTGAGCCCCTCGTCGGGCTACCGAGCAATATCGAATTCTGAGGAGCTGGCAAAGATGTCGATGGCCGATCGTGATGGCGTGATCTGGTATGACGGCGAACTGGTGCAGTGGCGCGATGCGACCACCCACGTGTTGACCCACACCCTGCACTACGGGATGGGCGTATTCGAAGGCGTGCGCGCCTACAACACCCCGGCCGGCACGGCGATCTTCCGCCTGCAGGCGCACACCGACCGCCTGTTCGATTCCGCGCACATCATGAACATGCAGATCCCGTACTCCAGGGACGAGATCAACGAGGCGACCCGCGCCGCCGTTCGCGAGAACGAGCTGGAAAGCGCCTACATCCGTCCGATGGTGTTCTACGGAAGCGAAGGCATGGGCCTGCGCGCCGCCGGCCTGAAGGTGCACGTGATCGTCGCCGCCTGGCACTGGGGCGCCTACATGGGCGACGAGGCGCTGGAACTGGGTATCAAGGTGCGCACCAGCTCCTTCACCCGCCATCACGTCAACATCACCATGACCCGCGCCAAGTCCAACGGGGCCTACATCAACTCGATGCTGGCCCTGCAGGAAGCCATCTCCGGCGGTGCCGACGAGGCGTTGATGCTGGATCCGGAAGGCTACGTCGCCGAAGGCTCGGGCGAGAACATCTTCATCATCAAGAACGGCGTGATCTACACCCCGGAAGTCACCGCCTGCCTGAACGGCATCACCCGCGGCACGGTGCTGACCCTGGCCGGCGAGCTGGGGCTGAAGGTGGTCGAGAAGCGCATCACCCGCGACGAGGTGTACATCGCCGACGAGGCCTTCTTCACCGGCACCGCCGCCGAAGTCACGCCGATCCGCGAAGTCGACGGTCGCGCCATCGGCATCGGTCGTCGTGGTCCGATCACCGAGAAGCTGCAGAAGGCCTATTTCGACCTGGTCAGCGGCAAGACCGAAGCCCACGCCGAATGGCGGACGTTGGTCAAGTAACCGTAGGTTGGGTCGGGCGGCGTGCCGCTGAGGCGCATAGCGCTGAAGCCCAACGGAGGCGACGCATTGGGCCGGATGTCGCTCGTTGGGCTTCGCTGCGCTCAACCCAACCTACCGACTTGAAGCTGCCTTTATGAATATATTGATCATCGGACCCAGCTGGGTCGGCGACATGGTGATGGCGCAGACACTGTTCATCTGTCTGAAGCAGCGCCATCCCGGCTGCCAGATCGACGTGCTGGCGCCGGAATGGAGCCGGCCGATCCTCGAGCGCATGCCCGAGGTGCGCCAGGCGCTGAGCTTTCCGCTCGGCCATGGCGTGCTCGACATGGCGACCCGGCGCAAGGTCGCACAGAGCCTGCGCGGCCAGTACCAGCAGGCGATCCTGCTGCCCAACTCGCTGAAATCGGCGCTGGTGCCGTTCTTCGCCGGCATTCCCAAGCGCACCGGCTGGCGCGGCGAGATGCGTTTCGGCCTGCTCAACGACATGCGCAAGCTCGACAAGCAGCGCTACCCGCTGATGATCGAACGCTTCATGGCGCTGGCCTTCGAGCCGGGCGCCGAGTTGCCCAGGCCCTATCCGAATCCGTCGCTGCGCATCGATGCCCAGACCCGCGCTGCGGCCCTGGCGCGTTTCGACCTGAGCCTGGACCGGCCGGTGCTGGCGCTCTGTCCCGGCGCCGAGTTCGGCGAGTCCAAGCGCTGGCCGGCGGAGCACTTCGCCAGGGTCGCCGAGGCGAAGATCCGCGAGGGCTGGCAGGTCTGGCTGTTCGGTTCGAAGAACGACCATGCGGTCGGCGAGGACATCCGCGAGCGGCTGATCCCGGGCCTGCGCGAGGAGGCGCTGAACCTGGCCGGCGAGACCAGCCTGGCCGAGGCGATCGACCTGCTCTCCTGCGTCGAGGCGGTGGTCTCCAACGACTCGGGGCTGATGCACGTGGCCGCCGCGCTCGGCCGGCCGCTGGTGGCGGTGTACGGTTCCACCTCGCCGGCGTTCACGCCGCCGCTGTCCGAGCAGGTGGAAGTGGTGCGCCTGGGGCTCGATTGCAGCCCCTGCTTCGAGCGCACCTGCCGCTTCGGCCACAACAACTGCATGCGCGAATTGCAGCCGCAGGCGGTGATCGAGGCACTGGAGCGCCTGGTCCCGCAGCCGGTCGAGGTACGCTGATTGAAGGTCCTGCTGGTCAAGACATCCTCGCTGGGCGACGTCGTGCACACCCTGCCGGCGCTGACCGATGCGCAGCGGGCGATCCCCGGCATCCGCTTCGACTGGGTGGTGGAGGAGGGCTTCGCCGAGATTCCCGCCTGGCACCCGGCGGTGGCCCAGGTGATCCCGGTGGCGATCCGCCGCTGGCGCAAGCATCCGCTCCAGACCCTGCGCTCCGGCGAATGGCGGCGTTTCAAGGCACGCCTGCGCGAAGGCCAGTATGACCTGGTGATCGATGCCCAGGGGTTGCTCAAGAGCGCCTGGCTGACCCGCTACGTCAAGGCGCCGGTGGCCGGGCTGGATCGCGAGTCGGCCCGCGAGCCGCTGGCGGCGCGTTTCTACGATCGTCGCTACGCCGTGCCGCGCGACCAGCATGCGCTGGAGCGGGTGCGCCAGCTGTTCGCCCAGGCGCTCGGCTATCCGCTGCCGGACGGCTTCGCCGACTACGGGCTCGATCGCGCGCAGATGGCCGCGCCCAGCGAACAGCTCTACCTGCTGTTCCTGCACGGCACCACCTGGCCGAGCAAGCACTGGCCGGAAGCCTACTGGCGCGAGCTGGCCGAGCGCATGAGCGATTTCGGCTGGGCGATCCGCCTGCCCTGGGGCAATGCCGAGGAAAAGGCCCGCGCCGAGCGTATTGCCAGCGGCGTGGCCAATGCCGCGGTGCTGCCGAAGCTGAATCTGGCCGGCATCGCCCGGGTGATCGCCGGTGCGCGTGCCTGCGTCGCGGTGGATACCGGCCTCGGCCACCTGGCCGCGGCGCTGGATGTGCCGAGCATTTCGCTCTATGGTCCGACCCTGCCCGGACGGGTCGGCGCCTATGGGCGTTCGCAGGTGCACCTGTGCGCCAGCGGCCCGAATGCCGGTAGCGGCGACCGCCACAAGCCCTGTTTCGACGATCTGCGCCCCGAGCGCGTCGTCGCCGAATTGAAAGCCCTGCTGCGGGCCCCGGAGTCCGTCTGATGCAACTGGCCTTCATTCTCTACAAGTACTTCCCCTTCGGCGGGCTGCAGCGCGACTTCATGCGCATCGCCCTGGAATGCCAGCGCCGCGGCCACGCCATCCGCGTCTACGCGATGATCTGGGAAGGCGAGGTGCCGGACGGCTTCGAGGTGTTGATCGCGCCGGTCAAGGCGTTGTTCAACCACACCCGCAACGAGCGCTTCACCGCCTGGGTCGAGGCCGACCTGGCCAAGCGGCCGGTCGACCGGGTGATCGGCTTCAACAAGATGCCGGGGCTGGACGTCTACTACGCCGCCGACCCTTGCTTCGAGGACAAGGCGCAGACCCTGCGCAACCCGATCTACCGGCGCTGGGGCCGCTACAAGCACTTCGCCGAATACGAGCGCGCGGTGTTCGCACCCGAGGCGAGCACCGAGATCCTGATGATCTCCGAGGTGCAGCAGCCGCTGTTCGTCAAGCACTACGGCACGCCGGCCGCGCGCTTCCATCTGCTGCCGCCGGGCATCGCCCAGGACCGCCGGGCGCCGGTCAATGCCGCCGAGATCCGCGCCGAGTTCCGCGAGGAGTTCGAGGTGCGGCCCGACGAGCTGCTGCTGGTGCAGATCGGTTCCGGCTTCAAGACCAAGGGGGTCGACCGCAGCCTCAAGGCGCTGGCCGCTCTGCCGCGCGAACTGAGCCAGCGCACCCGCCTGCTGGTGATCGGCCAGGACGATCCCAAGCCGTTCAAGCTGCAGGCCAAGGCGCTGGGCGTCTCGGGCATGGTGGAGTTCCTCAAGGGCCGCAGCGACATCCCGCGCTTTCTGCTGGGCGCCGACCTGCTGATCCATCCGGCCTACAACGAGAATACCGGTACCGTGCTGCTGGAGGCGCTGGTCGCCGGGCTGCCGGTGCTGGTCAGCGACGTCTGCGGCTATGCCCACTACATCGCCGATGCCGATTGCGGCTGCGTGGTGCCCAGCCCCTTCGAGCAGGGCACCTTCGACCGCCTGCTGGCGCAGATGCTCGCCGACGACCAGCAGCGCGCCGTCTGGCGCCGCAACGCGCTGGCCTTCGCCGCCACGGCCGACCTCTATTCCATGCCGCAGAAGGCCGCCGATGTGATTCTGGGAGGGCAGGTATGAATATGAAGCCCATGGCCGGCACGCCTACGCGGCGGATGACCTCGGCTCGGACCTCCTACGAAAGCAGCTCCTGCGGGAGGGGGGCGCCCGCGGCGATACAGGCCGCAGGCCTGCCCAAGGGGCTCAAAAGCATCGCCCCGAGGTCGGGCCTCCCACAAAGGCAGCGAGCGCACACCGGGCCAGTGGGAGGCGCGCCCTCGCGGCGATTGCAGGCCGTAGGCCTGCGCGAAGTGTTGAAGTATCCCCTAATCGCGGAGGCCATATGCGCCTGATGCTGGCGGAACCCTTCAAGACCCTCTGGCAGGGCAAGGACCCCTTCGTCGAGGTCGAGCGCCTCGAGGGCCAGGTCTACCGCGAGCTGGAGGGCCGCCGCACGCTGCGTACCGAGGTCGACGGGCGCGGCTACTTCGTCAAGATCCACCGCGGCATCGGCTGGGGTGAGATCGCCAAGAACCTGCTGACGGCCAAGGCCCCGGTGCTCGGCGCCGGCCAGGAATGGCAGGCGATCCAGCGTTTGCACGAAGCCGGAGTGCCGACCATGACAGCGGTGGCCTATGGCGAGCGTGGCGGCAATCCGGCTGCGCAGCATTCGTTCATCATCACCGAAGAGCTGGCGCCGACCATCAGCCTCGAGGACTTCTCGGCCAACTGGCGCGAGCAGCCGCCGCCACCGGCGCTCAAGCGCGCATTGATCGCCGAAGTCGCGCGCATGGCCGGCACCATGCACCGCGCCGGGGTCAACCATCGCGATCTCTATATCTGCCACTTCCTGCTGCACACGGACAGGCCGGTGACGGCGGGTGATCTGCAGCTGTCGCTGATCGATCTTCACCGCGCCCAGGCCCGTGGCCAGACCCCGCGCCGCTGGCGCGACAAGGACCTGGCCGGATTGTATTTCTCGGCACTGGAGATAGGCCTGACCCGGCGTGACAGGTTGCGTTTCCTGCGCGGCTACTTCCAGCGGCCGTTGCGGGAGATCCTGCGCGAAGAGGCGGCTCTGCTCGCCTGGTTGCAGCGCAAGGCGCAACGGTTGCTGGCCCGCTATGGCCGCAAGTACGCGCCGGGAGCACAAGGGTGAGCACCTGGACGGTCGTCGATGGGATCAGTGCCGATGCAGCCCGGGCCTTTGCCAACCTGGACTCGGTGTTCGCGCTCGAAGGCGAACCGATAGCGCAGGATCCGCTATCGGAGGTAATCCGCGTCGAACGCGGCGGGCAGCGCTATTACATCAAGCGCTACTGGGCCGCGGGGAAGGGATTGCGTCGCTATCTGGGGCGCCCCCGGGTCAAGGCCGAGTGGCAGAATCTCAAGCATTTCGAGCGCTGGGGTATACCCGTGGCACCGTTGGTGGCGTGGGGCCTGGAGCGTCGTGCGGGGCTCTTCGTGCGTGGTGCGTTGATCACGCTGGAGGTGCCGAATACCGTCGACATGGCGGCAATGGCGAAGAACAGCGATCCACGGCTGGCCGATCGGTGCTGGGTCGAGCACGTCAGCCGGCAAGTGGCACAGGCGACGCGGACCCTGCACGATAATCGCTTTGCCCATAACGATCTGAAATGGCGGAACCTGCTGGTCAACGGCGCTGGCGAGCTTTTCCTGATCGATTGCCCCTCCGGGGACTTCTGGTGGGGGCCATTCCTGCGGCGGCGCATCGTCAAGGACCTGGCCTGTCTGGATAAGGTGGCCAAGTACCACTTGAGCCGCACGCAGCGGCTGCGTTTCTATCTGCAGTACCAACGGCGCCCGCGTCTGACTTCGGCCGACCGAGCCCTCATCGATCAGGTGCTCAAGTATTTCGTGGGGCGGGAATGAGCGATCATTTTTCAGTGACCGACAGGGGAATTCTTCAGGCGCATGGGCTGGATAGCTTCGATGCGCTCTGGGCGTTGCAGCTCGATTCGGTGGATGCGCCAAATGTCGGCCGAGGTGGTTGGAGCAGCGTATTCCGCCTGGAATTGGACGAGGCGGCCTACTACCTGAAGCGGCAGAGCAATTACCTGACGCACACCTTGCGTCATCCACTCGGCGAGCCGACGTTCGCCTGCGAGTTTCGCAATATCCAGCGCTATCGACGTCTGGGCATCCCGGCCTTGCGTGCGGCGTACTTCGGCGAGCGTCGTGTCGATGGTGAGCGCCGGGCCATTCTGCTGACTCGCGCGCTGGATGATTGGCGGGATCTATACGGCTGGCTGGGCCGTTGGCATGAGCTGGAGGCAGCGACGCGCGACCAGTTGTTGCAAGCGTGCGCAAAACTGGCACGGACCCTTCACCAGGCCGGGCTGCGCCATGGTTGTTTCTACCCCAAGCATATTTTTCTCCGTCAGGCTGGTGAGCGGTTCGAGGCCTGCCTAATCGATCTCGAAAAGACCCGTCCGCTGCTGTTCGGCCGCGCTGACCGGATCGTGGATCTGGAGGCACTGACCCGCCACGCGGGCGTCTGGAGCGAAGGCGAACAGCGACGGTTGATCGAAGCCTATCTCGATCATGGCGCCAATGACCCGGACATCGATTCCTGGCTGGAGAAAATGGCCGGTCGGCGGCGGAGCAAGGTGGCACGGACATGACATTGATGGAACTTGCACGTGCCGGGCGCTCGCCGGTATTGCCGCTGAGCGTGACGCTGCCCGGCGGAGAACTGATATTGCGCCAATGGTTGCGTGTGCTGCCCGGGCAGCGCTATGTCGCCAAGGCCGAATGGCAGGGCCGTGAGGTGCTGGCGAAACTGCTGGTGGGCAACAAGGCCGAACGCCATTTCGACCGTGAGCGCGGTGGTGCACGGCTGCTGGCCGAGCAGGGAATGAATACGCCCGCACTGATCGCCGAGGGCTTTTCCGCAGGCCAGGGCGGCTGGCTGCTGTTCGACTACCTTGCCGGCGCGCAAAGTCTGGAGCAAGCCTGGCACGAGGTGGAGCGGCAGCCATTATTGTCCGATGCGCAGCAGGCTGTGCTCGGCGAGGCGCTGGGTGCGATCGCTCAATTGCATGCCCGAGGACTGTGGCAGGGCGACCTGCATCTGGACAATCTGCTGCGCCATGACGGGCGGCTGTATCTCATCGATGGCGGCGGCGTGCAGGCGCAGATCCCGGGCAAGCCGCTGGCGCGCGACAAGGTACTGGAGAACCTGGGCGTTTTCTTCGCTCAGCTGCCCACTGGCCTCGAGCCCCATATCGAGGAACTGCTCGTACATTACCTTCTGGTCAATGGCGAGCATGCGCTCCCCCTGGAGGCATTGCTGCGGGAAATCGCCACCGTCCGGAAGTGGCGGTTGCGCGATTACCTGAGCAAGCTCGGGCGCGACTGCTCGTTATTCAGTGTGCGCCGCGGCCTCGGCGGGCTGCGCGTGATTCGGCGCGAGGACGAGCCAGCACTATACGAACTGCTGGCTGCCCCGGATGCGGCTATCGAGGCGGGCCGTGCCTTGAAACTGGGCGGCAGCGCCACCGTGGCGCTGGTCGAGCAGCCCGCTCGGCAGCTGGTCATCAAGCGCTACAACATCAAGGGTGTTCTTCACTGGCTCAAGCGCTGCTGGCGGCCGAGTCGCGCCTGGCACAGCTGGATCGAAGGCAATCGCCTGGGCTTTCTTGGCATCGCCACGCCCCGGCCGTTGGCGATGCTGGAGCTGCGTTGGCTCGGCCTGCGCCGGCGCAGTTATCTGATTACCGAATACACCGCCGGCGAGGATATAATTACCCGTTTTCAGCCGTATCTCTCCAGCACACCGCCCGAACCCGAGCTGTCGGCGCTGGACCGGCTGTTCGAAGCATTGCTGCGTGAGCGTATCAGCCACGGCGATATGAAGGGCACCAACCTGTTCTGGGAGCAGGACCGTTGGGCGTTGATCGATCTTGATGCTGCGCAGCAGCACAGCAGCAATGCCAGTTTCGCTCGAGCCTACGCCAAGGATCGGGCGCGCTTTCTACGCAACTGGCCAGTCGATTCGGCGCTGTATCGGCTGCTGGACGAACGAATACCTAAAAGCAGCTTCAAGCGGCAAGCTTCAAGCTGCACGTAAAGCCCCATGGGGCAGGACAATAACCGCTGTTGCTTGAAGCTTGTTGCTTGAAGCTTGTAGCTGCTTTCAAGAGGCATTACCCGTGGCATTGACGATTCTCGGCCTTTCCGGCTCCCTCAGTCATGATCCCTCCGCCGCTTTGTACATCGACGGCAAGCTGATCGCCGCTGTCGAAGAAGAGCGCTTCGTGCGCGACAAGCATGCCAAGAACCGTATGCCCTACGAGTCGGCCAAGTTCTGCCTGGAACAGGCCGGCATCAAGCCGTCCGACGTCGACGTGGTGGCGATTCCCTTCGCGCCGATCAGCATCTTCGAGAAGGCCCGCTGGCATTACGCCAAGCGCTACTGGTACGCACCGGATCGTGCACTCGATGCCATCCTCATGGGCAATCGCCGCTACCACCGCTACAAGAAGCGCATCCAGTGGTGCCTGCAGCAACTCGGCTTCGACGTGAAAAAAGTGAAGATCGAAGCGGTCGAGCACCACCTGGCCCATGCCTCCAGTGCTTATCACTGCTCCGGTTTCACCGAGAAGACCGCCATCCTCGGTATCGACGGCAAGGGCGAGTACGCCACCACCTTCTTCGGCTGGGGCGAGAATGGCAAGATCCACAAGATCAAGGAGTTTTACGATCCGGACTCGCTCGGCGGCCTGTATGGCGCGATCACCGAATACCTCGGCTTCGAGATGCTCGACGGCGAGTTCAAGGTCATGGGCATGGCGCCCTACGGCGATGCGGCCAAGTACGACTTCTCGCGCCTGGCCAAGTTCGAGAATGGTGAGCTGATCATCAACACCGACTACGCCAATGTCATTGGCTTTCGCCGCTACAAGGAAAAGGGCAAGGGCTACTATTTCTCGCCCAAGCTGATCGAATGGCTGGGGCCCAAGCGCGAAGGCGATATCGCCGACGATCCCTACATCCACTACGCCGCCAGCATGCAGGCGCTGTTCGAGAAGCTGGCGCTGGAAATGATGGACTACTACCTGGGCGACATCATCCGCGAGACCGGCAAGATTGCCTTCGCCGGTGGTTGCGCGTTGAACGTCAAGCTCAACCAGAAGATCATCGCCCGCCCCGAAGTCAAGGAACTGTTCGTCCAGCCGGCCTCGGGCGATGCCGGTACCGCCGTCGGCGCAGCAGCCTACGTGTCGGTGCAACGCGGCGTGCCGGTGGAGAAGATGGAACACGTCTATCTTGGGCCGGCCTTCAGTAACGAGGACGTCATCGCCGCCTGTGCACGCCATCCGAGCAAACCGGTTTGGCAGAAGATCGAAAACGTCCCCGAGTACATCGCGAAAATCATGGTCGACGGCAACCCGGTCGCCTGGTTCCAGGGGCGCATGGAGTTCGGCCCGCGTGCCCTCGGCGGGCGCTCCATCATCGGCTGCCCGAGCGTGCCGGGCGTGGCCGACCGCATCAACGAGCAGATCAAGTTCCGCGAACGCTGGCGCCCGTTCTGCCCGTCGATGCTCGACACCGTGGCACCGCAGATGCTCAAGGTCGATCATCCGAGCCCGTTCATGACCTTCACCTTCGAGGTCAACGAGGGCTGGAAGGAGCGCGTCGGCGAAGTCGTCCACGAAGACGGCACCTCCCGCGCCCAGGTCCTCGAGCGCCGCCACAACCCGCGCTGGTACGACCTGATGGTCGAGCTGGAAAAATTGACCGGCAATGGCGTGTCGCTGAACACCTCGCTCAACCGCCGTGGCGAACCGATGATCTGTTCGCCCACTGATGCCTTGAACATGTTCTATGGGTCGGATCTGCAGTATCTGATCATGGAGGATGTGTTGGTGGTGAAGGAAGGCAAGGATTGATATGGCCCGCAATAGACGAATGGGGGCGTTTGGCACCTGTCGGCTTCCGCTATTTTGAGATGCATCAGGGACAGGTGAGATGAGCCGTATCGTTTATTTCTCAAAGATGTTCCAGGCCGTTCCTCACCTGGCGCAGGTAGCTGCATTGCTGCCTGGCACCTTTGTTTCCAGTCGCCGCTCTACGTTGATGGCTGCACGCAAGCTTTACCCTCAGCTTGAGCAGGCTCGCTATTCGAGGTGGCTGGGGCGGCTGGCAGTGGGTAACCGGATATTGAACGACGCCGATGTGATCGTTACTGGCTCGCCTTATCGCAGTTTCCTGAAGCCCTACGCGGCAAAGAAGTGTACGGTTTTTCATGGCACCTACATGCTGCTGAGCAAGGATGCATTGCTCAGCAATGCACATTTCGATCTGCTCTGTGTAATTGGGCCGCGCATGCAGCAGATGATCGACCGATTTGCCGATCAGGTTCAGGTCAATACCGCTGCGACAGGATTTCTCCCTTTTTGCGAGTTTCCCGAACAGTCTCTGGCGCAGCGTGAATCAGTGCTGGTTGGTCTGGGTTTGGCAGCGGACCGGCAAACCATACTTTTTACACCGAGTCGGCGTGGCGTTGGTTCGTGGGATCTGCTGGCAGAAAGCCTGGTGCAGAAAATCCCTTCGCATTTCAATCTCATCTTGCGCCCCCATCCCAGCCAGGCGCTGACCTCGCGCGCCAAGGATCGCGATAGCTTTCGGCGAGTGGCTGCCTTGGCTCAGCGGCGCCCGCATACGCTGCTGGATCTGACATCCTATCCTCTCTCAGCACTGTTATCCGTGGCCGATTTGGTGGTGTCAGATGCCAACTCTCCGGCCGAGGAGTCTCTGTTCTACGATGTGCCGCAACTGTTAATCGAGACTCCCCAGTTTTCGCGGGACGTAATGGCCCAAATGGGACGTGATGAGGGGATGCACCCTGACGACATGGCCCAGCTGTTGACGCTTTACGAGTGTGGGCCCTCGGTATTTGTAAAAGAAGAAGGGGTGGATCTTTCCGTCCCTATCGAAAGAGCTTTGCTGGAGCGAGACGATCGTGCGCAGCGGCGGCAGGATTATTTTTCCTGGGTTTTTGGCAAGCGGGATCGTTTGGCCAACCAACGGGTCGCCGAAGCTATATCCACCAGTTTTCTTGTTAGGTGAACAGTATGTTGAGAGATAAGGTTATCCTTGTTACCGGTGGCACCGGCTCGTTTGGCAACACCTTCGTGCCGATGACTCTGGCCAAGTACAACCCAAAGAAAATCATCATCTTTTCCCGTGACGAGATGAAACAGTGGGACATGGCCAAGAAGTTCGAGGGCGACAAGCGCGTGCGCTTCTTCATTGGCGATGTGCGTGACAAGGATCGCCTCTACCGAGCCTTGGATGGGGTCGATTATGTAGTGCATGCCGCCGCCACCAAAATCGTGCCGACCGCCGAATACAACCCCTTTGAGTGCGTCAAGACCAACGTTGACGGTGCCATGAACCTGATCGATGCCTGTATCGACAAGGGCGTCAAGGGCGTGGTTGCGCTGTCCACCGACAAGGCCAGCAGTCCGATCAACCTGTATGGCGCCACCAAACTGGCTTCTGACAAGCTGTTCGTCGCTGGCAACTCATATTCCGGCGAGCATGGTACCCGCTTTTCCGTGGTGCGCTATGGCAACGTCATGGGGTCGCGCGGTTCGGTGATTCCGTTCTTCATGTCCATCAAGGCCAAGGGCGTACTGCCGATCACTGACGAGCGTATGACTCGCTTCATGATTTCCTTGGAGGAGGGTGTGGAACTGGTCTGGCACGCCTTCGAAGACATGGAAGGTGGCGAGATCTATGTGAAGAAGATTCCGTCGATGAAGGTCACCGACCTGGCCCGCGTCGTTGCCCCCGAGGCTCGCCAGGAGATCATCGGTATCCGTCCCGGTGAGAAGCTGCACGAGCAGATGATCAGTGCCGAGGATGCTTACTACACCTACGAGTATCCCGAGCATTTCAAGATCCTGCCGACCATTCACGGCTGGGCCACCTGTCCGAAGCGCATCAAGGACGGCAAGAAGGTCCCGGAAGGCTTCGTCTATGCCAGCGACAACAACAGCGAGTGGATGAGCGACAGCGAATTGCAGGCCTGGATCGACGCCAATCGCGAAAAGATCGGGAGCATTTAAACCGATGATTCCCTACGGCCGTCAGGACATTACCCAGACCGATATCGACGCGGTGGTGGGTGTGCTGCAATCGGATTTTCTCACCCAGGGACCAATGGTGCCGCGCTTCGAGAATGCCGTGGCGCAGCATGTCGGCGCCCGTCATGCGCTGGCAGTGAACAGTGCCACCTCGGCATTGCATATCGCCTGCCTGGCACTGGATTTGGGGCCGGGGGATTGGCTATGGACAACACCGATCACTTTCGTTGCCTCGGCCAACTGCGGCCTTTACTGTGGCGCTCAGGTCGGCTTCGTCGATATCGATCCGCGCACCTACAACCTCTGCCCCCAAGCCCTGGCGCATAAGTTGGAGAAGGCCGAGCGCGACGGCAAGCTGCCCAAGGTAGTGGTCGCCGTGCATCTATGTGGGCAGCCCTGCGATATGCAGGCAATCCACGAATTGGCCCAGCGCTACGGCTTCAAGATCATCGAGGATGCTTCGCATGCTATCGGAGGCAAATACCGCGGCGAATTCATCGGCAACTGCCGCTATAGCGACATCACGGTGTTCAGCTTCCATCCGGTAAAAATCATCACCACTGCCGAAGGCGGGATGGCGCTGACCAACGATGCGGGACTGGCCGGCAAGATGGCGCTGCTACGCAGCCATGGGATTACTCGCGATCCGGCCCAGATGACTCATGAGGCCGATGGGCCCTGGTATTACCAGCAGATCGATCTCGGCTTCAACTACCGCATGACGGAGCTGCAGGCCGCTCTGGGTGTTACCCAGGTGGAGCGTCTGGACCACTATGTTGCACGCCGCCATCAGTTGGCCCGGCGTTATGACGAACTGCTGGCCGGTTTGCCGGTCACCACGCCCTGGCAGCATCCGGACAGCTACTCCGGCCTGCACCTTTACGTTATCCGCCTGCAGCTGGAAAAGATCGACAAGACTCATCGCCAGGTATTCGAGTCGCTGCGGGAGCAGGACGTTGGCGTCAACCTGCACTACATCCCGGTGCATACACAGCCGTACTACCAGCGCATGGGCTTTCAGAGTGGTGATTTCCCTGAGGCCGAATGCTATTACGCTGAGGCCATTAGCCTACCGATGTTCCAAACGCTGACTGAAAATCAGCAAGATGAAGTCACTAACGTATTAAGCGGGGCGTTGGGTGGCTAGAATATGGGATAAATTTATTCCGACTTCAGTATCTTGGGGCATACGTATAGGAATAGGTGTCGGCTAAGGAATTGCCAAGATGAGCGCTTCTCACCTGAAAAGGCAATTTTAATAAAATAGCTATGAATTAGTTGGTCAGCCTGAGGAGGCTGTTATGGGGAAGGGGCCTAGATTTATATTAATTGTTGGTGACTCCCTTTCTGCAAAACGCGGTGATGGAATACCGTGGGATCGTCGTTGGCCACAAATTTTTTCTGAGAAATGTGGCGCTGATTTTGTTGTTTCGAATAAATCACGTCGTGCAGCTACGTCGAAAGCTTTGCGTAATCAAGAGTTGGGTGGGGTTGACCTTGTTATCATTCAGTTGGGTATCGTGGATTGCGTGCTAAGATACTTTGCCAAGCTAGAGAGTTCATTGATTGCAAGGGTTTTTCGTGGACTAAGATTTAAAGTTATCGATTATTTTAAATTAAGAAGAGCGCAGGACCGGATTAGGGCTTACGTTAGCTCGGATGAATGTCGGCGGAACTTTGAGCTTTTCCTTGGTCGGGTTGGCTGTGCTGTTGTTGTAAAAATACTGGAGCCGGGAAAAAATTTGCTAGGATCAACCCTGGCGCAGGGAATCTATTAGTGAGTACAACTCAATAGTAGATAATGTTGCGAGAAAGCATGATGGCGTAAAGTGGTGAGCGTTCCTTTAGAATTGATTGATGCGCTAACCCTAGAAGATGGATATCCTCTTAATGAGGAGGGTCATGTGTATATGGCCCAGCTTTTGGTGGATGCGCTTAATTTTAACAGTTTATAACTTCTAGGTTAGGTGGCGCGAAATGAATTTGACCGAGCGGCCCTATCTTCTATGTGAAGTGGCTAATGTGCATGGTGGTGACGCTTCATGTGTGGAGAGTATTATCCGTGAGTTTGGTCAGCTTCCTTATGAACGGAAGGGGATAAAATTTCAAATTTTTAAAAGTGATCGTATAGCACTGCCTGATTTTGAATGGTTTTCGGTTTATGAAAAACTTTATTTTGATCGCGAGCGTTGGGGGGCTTTCATTCGGCAGGCTAGTTCGTTTGGTGGTGTTTGGATAGATGTGTTTGATACTTATGGCGTAGAAGTGTTTTCTGAGAATTTGAGTTTTGTCGAGGGGTTAAAACTTCAAGCTTCAATCCTTCAGAATCATGAGGTTTTTGACGCCTTAAGTAGGGTTGACCTATCGGGCAAAAAGTTGATTATTAATGTTTCTGGCTTCGACATAGATCAAATTTCGTCGTTTGTTGATAGGTTTAAGTTTATTTGTTGTAGTATTATTTTGCAGATAGGATATCAATCTTATCCTACTGGGATATCTGATACGGGCTTGCAGAAGATTCCGGTATTGAGAGCAGCATTTCCAAGCTTAGATATCTGTATCGCAGATCATGCCGATGCGGAAACAGATTTTTCATTACGGGCTCCTATATATGGCGTTCTTCTTGGTTGTGGCTATATAGAAAAGCACATGTGCCTTTCTCGTAAAGTATCGCCATATGATAAGTACTCCGCGCTTGAGCCTTCACAAATGAAGGCCTTGTGTGAGGCGATAAACGATCTGCAAGTAGCGGCAACAGGGAGGTTTGTCCAAGATGCGGAGCACGAATATTTAAGGAAGTCGATACAGATTCCGGTGTTGAAGCGTGAGGTACGGGCAGGCTCGTTGCTGAGTCCGCTGGATTTTTTATACAGGCGTACTTCAAGAGTTGGGATTAGTGCTTCTGCTATAGAAAAAACCCAAGCTGCAAGATATGTACTTGCTAGATCAAAGGAGAAAGATTCGACCATAGTTGAGCAAGACTATCGGCCTGCTCGGGTCGCAGCCATTGTTGCCTGTCGTATGAAATCGAGTCGCCTTCCAAAGAAAGCAATATTGCCCATAGCTGGCATGCCATCCGTAGAACGATGTTTGGAACAGTGCTTCGGGGTGGCTGGAGTAGATAAGGTAATTTTGGCTACTTCCGATCTTTCTTCTGACGATGAACTGGTACTTTATACTCTGGGTGGGCGAGCCGACTTATGGCGTGGTCACCCGGATGACGTTATCGGGCGCTATCTTGGTGCGTGTGAAAAATTTGAAGTGGATGTGGTTGTTCGAATAACCGCAGACTGCCCGCTTGTAGTGCCTGAAATTTTAGAATATCTGCTTGCTCGGCATTTTGAGAGTGGTGCTGACTATACGGCTGCTCGGAACTGCGCTGTAGGGAGTTCAGGTGAGATCATCAATGTGGATTCCTTGCGGCGTGTTGCTGAATATTTTGGTGTGGCTAAGCACTCGGAATATATGACATGGTATTTTCAGAATAATCAGGATGTATTCAAGGTTAATTTAGTTGATTTGCCTGAAGATTATATTCGGTCGTACAGGATGACTCTTGATTATCCTGAGGATATGAAGTTTTTTGAGGGCTTTTATAAAAAGTGTAATGATGTGGGTGGGGTTAAGCGTGCGGCGGAAATATTTAAGGTTCTTGATGAGAATCCGGAAGTTACATCAATTAACTCTCATCTGACATTGAAATACAGGGCTGATAGATCTTTAATTGATATGTTGGATTCGGAAACGCGAATGCAATCTGTGGGCAAGTCGGAGTAATTTGTTCCAGAAGAGGACGATTCGCTTTGGTTGTTATATATTTTCGCGTCGATGCGTCAATTGAGATGGGTACCGGCCATGTGATGCGTTGTCTGACCCTGGCCGATGCGCTCGTTGCCCGCGGTGCGACATGCGCGTTCATCTGCCGCGCGCACCCAGGCAACCTGCTGGACCTGATCCGCAGTAAGGGCCATGTCGCCCACGCTCTGCCGGTAACGTCGGCGTCTGTAGGAGCGAGCTCGCTTGCGATCACTGCCGTCGGCGATGAATCGGTCCCCGTCCACAGCCATTGGCTCGGCGCCACCCAGACCGAAGATGCTGAGGCCTGCGCGCCCATTCTTGCCGAGCCGCAACCCGACTGGTTGATCGTCGATCACTACGCACTGGATGCCCGCTGGGAGTTGCTCCTCAGACCACATTGCCGACGGCTGATGGTCATCGACGACCTGGCTGACAGGGCTCATGCATGCGACCTGCTGCTCGATCAGACCTTTGGCCGCACTGTGGAGGATTATCGAGCATGGCTGCCCAACGATTGCCAAGTGCTCTGCGGCTCGCAATACGCGTTACTGCGCCCCGAATTCGCAGCGCTGCGCTCCTATAGTCTGCAGCGCCGTGCCGAGCCCCGGGTGCGTCAGCTGTTGATCAGTATGGGCGGGGTCGACAAGGACAACGCCACCGGGAAGGTGCTGGAAGCATTGCGCATCTCTTCGCTCCCGACAGGCTGTCAGATCACCGTAGTCATGGGGGCTGGCGCGCTTGGCTGTCCGAAGTCACCGGCCAGGCGCAGAGCATGCCTTGGAAGACCCGGGTTCTCGTCGGTGTGAGCGATATGGCCCGGCTGATGGCCGATAGCGATTTGGCGATTGGTGCGGCAGGTGCTACTTCTTGGGAACGCTGTTGCCTGGGGCTGCCGACGATCATGTTGGTGCTAGCCGACAATCAACGGCAGGTCGCTCAAGGCCTAGAAAAAGCAGGAGCCGCATTGGTCGTCCAGCAAGCGCAGCACATTGCCGAATTTCTGCCGAGCCTTCTCTCGGCTCTGGTTGCGCGCCCCGCATCCCTCTTAGCCATGAGCCTGTCCGCTAGCAGCATTATCGATGGGCAGGGTGTGGCTATCATCAGTCAGCTAATGGAGTCTTGACGTGGCCCTATCTCCTCAACAGTGGGTGCGTCCAATGACCGCTGCCGATCTCGAAAGAGTACTGGTCTGGCGTAATAATCTGGAAATTCGCCGCTACATGTATACCCAGCATATGATTTCGCTGGAAGAGCACGTTCGCTGGTTCGAAAAAGCCTCGCAGGACCCCAAGTGTCATCTACTGATGTTCGAAAGTAATGCCATACCGCTCGGTTTCATTAATATCCACCAGATTGCCCCCGGAGGAATAGCCGACTGGGGTTTCTATGCCGCCCCTGATGCGCCTAAGGGTACCGGGCGTCAACTGGGGATAGCCGCACTACGCTATGCCTTCACGGAGGCTGCAGTGCACAAACTCTGTGGCCAGGCGCTGATCTACAACGAACGCTCCATCCGTCTCCATCAGAGCCTGGGTTTCCAGCAGGAAGGCATCCTGCGCCAGCAGCATTTCGATGGGCTTAACTACCACGACGTAATGTGTTTTGGCCTGATTGTCAGCGAATGGCAGGCGAATCTCTAAGAGAAAAGACCATGACGAGCATTCCCAGTATCAACATTGCCGGTCGCCGTATTGCAAACGATGCGCCGCCCTACATTATCGCCGAACTTTCAGCTAATCATAATGGCAGGTTGGAAACTGCATTGAAGATCCTTGAGGCGGCGAAGAAGGCTGGTGCCGATGCGATCAAACTGCAGACCTATACTGCCGATACCATCACCCTGAACTGCGATTCCGAGGAGTTCCAGATTCACGGTGGTCTGTGGGATGGAAAGACCCTCTATCAGCTTTATCAAGAAGCCCACATGCCATGGGAGTGGCATGAGCCGTTGTTCAACCGTGCTCGCCAGTTGGGCATCACCATCTTCAGTTCGCCCTTCGACAATACTGCCGTTGACCTACTGGAAGATCTCGACGCTCCGGCCTACAAGATCGCTTCCTTCGAAGCCGTCGACCTGCCGCTGATCCGTTATGTGGCTGGTACCGGCAAGCCGATGATCATCTCCACCGGCATGGCTGACGCCGAGGAAATCCAGGAAGCTGTAGAGGCGGCCCGCGACGGCGGCTGCAAGGAGTTGGCTATTCTCCACTGCGTCAGTGGCTATCCAGCGCCGGCCGAAGACTACAACCTGCGTACCATCCCCGACATGATGCAACGTTTTGGTTTGGTTACCGGTCTATCAGACCATACGTTGGACAATACCACCGCTCTCGCCAGCGTGGCGCTTGGCGCTTCTGTCATCGAGAAACACTTCACTCTCGACCGCAACGGCGGTGGTCCCGATGACAGCTTTTCGCTGGAGCCAGCAGAGCTCGCTGCGCTGTGCCGTGACAGCAAGACTGCGTGGGCTGCGCTAGGTAAGGTGGATTATGGGCGTAAGTCGAGCGAACAGGGAAACTTGAAATTTCGACGGTCATTGTATTTTGTAAAGAACTTGCGTGCCGGCGATAGGCTCGAGCACGATGCTGTAAGGAGTGTTCGTCCCGGCTATGGCGTGGCTCCCAAGCTGCTTGACCAGTTGTTGGGTAAAATTTTACAGCAGGATGTCAAGGCCAATACGCCGGTCAGGCTGGATTTATTGAAGTGATGGTTTATGTATCTAGATGTATGAGCAATATGAAGTGTCAGTGATATCTGAAGTATAGAGGTTGAGCGATGTTTCTCGAGGCTCGTACGTTATTATGTAACTTGGTACAAGAGCGTTTTGCGCATTAGGTTTCTGGAGATGGAAAGTTTGTGAAAGTTTTGATGCTTGTGATGGATGAACAGCGCATCAATCTCGATCACCTGTATGACTCAATTCGCCTGGCTCTTGGTGATTGCGACCTCATACGCTTGAGTAAGTCGCAGCAAAAGAAAATAGGATGGGTGCTTCGCCAGCACAACAGTTCGACCTATGACCGTGTAGTGGTTTTCTCCCGCTTGAAGCGCCTGCGACGTCAGGTAGATGTGCTGCGGTGCGTTCCTGGACTAGTATTTCTGGAACATGACGCCTGCCAGAACTACATGCCAGGAAGCAAATACTATCGCCTTTATTCTCTCTTTTATCGAAAGTTGCCTTGGGCAAGGGTCCTTAGCTCTGGTGCGGGGGTTGCTAGACGCCTGCGAAGCGAAGGTGTGGATGCACGTTTCGTTTCTAAAGGCTACGACGAGCAATTGGTGCTGGACAAAGGCGCTGAGCGCGATATTGCGGCGGCTTTCCTCGGTAGCGTGAATGGCCACTCCTATGAGGGGCGCAGGAAGATGCTGGAGTCTATCGCCGCAAGGAGCGAACTGTTGATAACGCGTACCGACTCAGGCCAGCGGTATGTGGAGTTGCTCAATCGTATCCGTATCTTCGTCAGTGCCGATGTCGGTATGGGCGAGTATATGGTTAAGAATTTCGAGGCCATGGCTTGCGGTTGTGCGCTGCTTGCCTGGAGTCAGGGTGAGGAAGAGGATGCCGCTATGGGCTTTAAGGATGGCGAAAATGTCATGCTCTATCGCTCTGTCGAGGAGGGAATAGCGAAGCTTGAACGCCTCAAGGAGGACTCCGCTCTTGTGGAACGCATCGCCAGAGCGGGACAGGAGTTTGCCCGCCAGCGCTATACCTTCGCTCGGGTCGGACGAGATCTGGCACGAGAAATTGTCGAGCCCATGCGGCCATGGCCAGGATTGACCTTCTGGCAGCGAGCCTGGGTGCGCATTCGATATGGATTGAGAATCTAGAATGACAATTAAACTTTATTGGTGTCGTGGCAAGGGGCGTAGCGATCCTAGCCAGCAAAATTTTGGTGATTATCTGTCTCCGCTGCTGGTTGAAATGCTGGCGGGCAAGCCGGTGGTTTATGCTCCGATAAATCGGGCAGAAATGATGGCTATCGGCTCAATCCTGCCGAGAGAACGTAAGGCCAAGCGCTTTTTCTTACCGCATCGCTTGCATATCTGGGGGGCGGGCACGGATGCGCCAGGGCTGAGTTTCTCCGCGCGACACCATTATCATGCGCTACGGGGTGTCAAAAGCTGCGAGCAGGTAGTTGGTTTGCGTGGCAGTCCAGCCCTGGGAGATCCGGGATTGCTGGCCAGTCACTGGTGGGATGGCAAGGCCAAGCCGGCCAAGACTCACAAGGTAGGCATCATTCCGCATTATGTCGATCGCCAGCATCCCGCCATAATTGCTGCATCGAAGCAGCCTGGAGTGTTGCTAATTGATGTTTTCTGGCCGGTGGAGGAAGTGCTACGTTCGATACAGGCTTGTGATTTCGTGCTCTCTTCAAGCATGCACGGACTGATCGTGGCGGATGCATTTGAGGTGCCCAATCGACGTCTGCGTCTGTCGAGCGGGCTGATTTCTGATTTCAAATTCGTTGACTACTACTCGGCCTTCTCGCTGAACGAGCCCGAGCCTTTGTGCTCCTCTGCACTTGAGCGTCTTGGGCGAGAGGATGTGGCTGAGTTGATTGGCGAGTATGAGCGTCCGGGATTATCTGACTTGCAGGCTGGCCTGTTGCGCTCTTTTCCTTGTTTTTGAGGTTTTCCAATGACGTGGTTTGGCAAGGAGTGGCTGCGCTACGGTCCTTGGTTGTTCGCCGCACTGTTTGGATTGTTCTGCCTGGCGTTCTATCTGCCGCTGTCTTCCAAGACAATCAATAATATCTTCTATGCAGGCTTGGCCTTACCTTGCCTTGGGTGGTTGCTATTGCGGCCGGCCGCCTTGACCGTGCTGGTTCGCCCTTTTGGCTGGCTGGTGATTCTGCTGGTGGCATTAGTTGCGTTGGATGCGGGGGATGCGGCCGGGCTGAAGAAAGCGCTGTACCTACTGCTTTTTTGCGCCAGCTGCCTGCTGTTGCAGGACCGCCGTTGGGATGTGAAGGCGGTGTACGATCTATGCGCCTGGATCAGTTTGGGTATTCTCGTGTTCATTGCCCTCGACTGGCTATGGATCTGGTTACAGACCGGAAAATTGGTGCGCTATGGCCGCTTTCTTGGCGAGCCTATTAACCCGGTGCATTTCTCATTGCTGATCAGCAATGCACTGATTTTCCTCTGGCTTTTTCGGGTGGCGGATGGGCTTGAACGGCGCTCACCGCTGACCCTGGCGGCAGGGTTGTTGTTGCTGGGTGGTGCCATTCTGTTGTGCGCCACGATATTTCAATCCCGCTCGACAGTGGCAGGCTTCGTCTTGTTCTTTTTGGGTTATTTGCTGTATCGGCGCATGTTTCTACTAGGGCTGGCGGTGCTGCTGTTGCTGGGGGGGCTGTTGTATGGCTTGGGCGGTGATGAGCTGCTGCTGCGTCGTGGCTTCAGTTATCGCTTGGACATCTGGCAGGATGCTGGGTCGCGCCTAGTCAATCAATGTGGCATCTGGCTCGGCTGTGGTGCCGATGAGTATCGATTCTTGGGTCGGTTCGAACATCCACATAGTGGCTACTTCGCCATGCTCTACCGCAATGGCCTATTAGGTGGCGTGTTGTTCAGCCTGTTTGCATTGCTGTGGCTAAATTACGCATGGCGTGCCCGCTCGCGTTGGCTATTGCTGGCACTGCTTGGCTGGGGCAGTTTGCTGACAACCAGTAATGGTGTGTTGACTTCGCCGCAACCGTTATGGATTTATTTCTGGCTGCCTGTGTTTATGGCTGTGCTGGATGGTCAGCGCAGCGCGGTACAGGAATATCTTCAGTCACGCCGTACTCAGCGCCCGGCGCAGAGTTGATAGTGCGCGATCAGGCTGTCGATGGGGAAATCCGTCAACTTGCGCCGGCTCAGATAATGTTTCAGATGCTGGAAGTTGCGCTGCACCAGCCAGGGGCTGAGTGGCCGGCGTTTACATTGCAAATCCAGGATATCGATCAAGCCGTGGCCGCCATCGGGTAACAGCAAGATATTGCCCAAGTGGAGGGAGCGAAAATAGATGCCGCTACGATGAAGTTGATAAATAAAACTGGCAAGCGAGGGCAGTAGCTGTTCTGCATGTTGTGGGGCTTGAAGATACAGCTGTTCGATGGATTGCCCGGGAAGCGGCCGATAGAGGCAGGCACTGAGTCCTGCTTGGCGATTCAACCAGAGCTGCTCCAGTACCTCAGGGACTGGTACGCCGGCTAAGCGTAGACGCTCGGCATTGCAGGCGAAACGTGTAGCTGCGGGACGCAAACGTGCTAACCAAGGTTGCCGCCGGGTATGAAAAATCTTCAAAAACAGCCCATTCTCCAGTGCGACTACCTTTGGCCCCCGGGCATCTTTCTCCAGCACCTTGCCGCTGGCCAGCCAGCTTTCCAATTCCCGCGCTGTTACAATCCGCATCTTGTTCCTCTAGCCATTTCATGGGGCCGCCGCATGGCCAATTCTACCCAGCAATCCAGTGTGAAAGTGTATTTACGGTTGCTGCGTTACGTCATTCCCTACTGGGGCCTGTTTGCCATCAGCCTGCTTGGCTTCCTGATCTTCGCCTCTACACAACCGATGCTCGGTTACATCCTCAAATTTTTCGTTGATGGGCTGAACAACCCGGACGCCAGTTTTTTCGCGCAGGTTCCTTATCTTCAAGACCAGGCCTGGTTGGCGGAGCTGAAGCTGCTGCAGGCGGTGCCGCTGCTGATCGTGCTCATCGCCCTGATGCAGGGCATCGGCTCGTTTCTCGGCAACTATTTTCTGGCCAGGGTCTCACTAGGTTTGGTGCATGACCTGCGTGTCGCGCTGTTCAACAACATGCTGACACTGCCCAATCGCTACTTCGACAGCCACAACTCCGGCCACCTGATTTCGCGCATCACCTACAACGTGACGATGGTGACGGGGGCGGCCACCGATGCGATCAAGGTGGTGGTGCGCGAAGGGATGACAGTGATCTTCCTGTTCGCCACGTTGCTTTGGATGAATTGGAAGCTGACCATGGTGATGGTGGCAATCCTGCCGGTCATAGGGGTGATGGTGACCAGCGCCAGCAAGAAGTTCCGCAAGCAGAGCAAGAAGATCCAAGTCGCGATGGGCGATGTCACTCATGTCGCCTCCGAGACCATTCAGGGCTATCGGGTGGTGCGCAGCTTTGGCGGCGAGGCTTACGAGCAGGCTCGCTTTCTCGACGCCAGTCTGGACAATACCGGTAAGCAGTTGCGTATGGTCAAGACCAACGCGGTCTATACGCCGACGCTGCAACTGGTGATCTATAGCGCCATGGCCGTGCTGATGTTCCTGGTGCTGTTCATGCGTGGTGATGCGTCAGCCGGCGATCTGGTGGCGTACATCACATTGGCGGGGCTGCTACCCAAGCCGATCAGGCAGCTTTCGGAGGTGAGTTCCACGATCCAGAAAGGCGTTTCTGGGGCCGAGAGCATCTTCGAACAACTGGATGAGGCGCCCGAGATCGACAGCGGGACGCTTGAGCGTGAGCGCGTTGCCGGGCGCCTGGAAATCAACGATCTGAGCTTCGTTTACCCCGGTACCGACAAGCAGGTGCTGCACAATATCAGCTTCACCGCCGAGCCAGGCCAGATGGTAGCGTTGGTCGGGCGCTCGGGCTCGGGCAAGTCGACCCTGGCCAACCTCATTCCGCGTTTCTACCACCATGATCGGGGGCAGATATTGCTGGATGGCGCGGAGATCGAAGACTACAGGCTGCGCAATCTACGCCGGCATATCGCACTGGTCACTCAACAGGTCACGTTGTTCAACGATACGGTCGCCAACAACATCGCCTATGGCGATCTGGCAGGCGCGCCGATCGAGGATATCCGCCGGGCAGCCCAGGCAGCCTATGCCGACGAGTTCATCGAGCAAATGCCACAGGGTTACCAGACCCAGGTCGGTGAGAATGGCGTGCTGCTTTCCGGCGGCCAGCGTCAGCGTCTGGCGATCGCCCGCGCGCTGTTGAAGGATGCGCCGGTGCTGATCCTGGACGAGGCGACCTCGGCGCTGGATACCGAATCCGAACGGCATATCCAGGGCGCTCTGGATCATGTGATGGCGGGCCGCACCACGCTGGTCATCGCTCATCGTCTGAGCACCATCGAGAAGGCTGATCTCATCCTGGTCATGGAGCAGGGGCGCATCGTCGAACGCGGTACGCATGCCGAATTGCTCGCAGCCAATGGTGCCTACGCCAAATTGCACGAAACGCAGTTCAAGGATGAGCCCTGAGCTCACGAAATGGAGAGTACCGTCATGAGCCGGGAGAAAGAACTCGAACGCTGGCTTGCCGTTCCGGGCGAATGGGTCGAGCCGCCGAATGAGCGGCGGGGTGGGCTCAGCGGTGTTCAACGCATATACGGCCACGATGGCCAGCTACTCTATCGCAAACAGCAGACCGGCCATGTCTACCGTAGTCTGAGTAGACCCTTGGGCTATCCCACCGTGATGCGTGAGCAGGATGCGCTGATGCACTGTCGACGGCTGGGGGTGCCGGTGCCTGCTCTGGTCTTTGCCGGCTGCCGTAAGCGGGAGGGCGTCTGGCAGGCGGTCTTGCTCACGGAGGGGCTTGAAGGCTTTGAAAGTCTGGAGGATTGCTATCGGCGAAAGGCCGAACAGTGTTGGGGGAGGTACTGCATCTGCAGATTATTCGCGAAGTCGGCCGGGTGATCGGGCTCTTGAACGCAGCATGCCGCCAGCATGGCTGCCTTTATCTGAAGCACGTTTTCGTCAACGTCAGTGAGGGAGCCTTCCAGGTTGCGCTGATAGATCTGGAAAAGAGCCGTATCCGCCTGAGCCGGTTCCAGGCTGCACGTCATGATCTGAGTCAGATCGCTCGTCGCTCCGGCTGGAAGAGTGAACGCTGGGTGGCCTTTATCGAGGGATATCGTCAAAGTTTCGCACGACCCTTACCTCGCTTCAGGGGGCGCGAATGACATTGCATCCATGGCGTGCCTGGCGCGAACGCGGTTGGCAGCTTATCGATGCGACCACCTATCGGCAGGTGTGGCAACGTTTCGGCGGCAGCGTGGCGACCCATCCTGATGTGATCGAGCGGCTGGCCGGGCTGGCGCAAATTCCGGTGCGATACCTGGGGTGGGAGCAAAATGGCGGGCTGGTCGCAGCGGTGCCGTGCTGGGGGCGGCATCTGGCCCTGTCCAAGGAAGTGCTGAAGAAGCGTGGCAAGCGCGGACTGTTCGACCTGGGCAATGCCGAGATTATCCTGCCGCTGGCCGAGGAGGCCCGCGTGCCGGTACGCCAGCGTCTGCGCTATGTTTCCGAGCTCAATGCCGGGCGCATCGTCACTCTGCGCAAGCAGCCCGAGGGCCTGGCACTGGCGCGCCAGCCTGAGGATTATTCGAAGAAATTCCGCTACAACCTGCGTCGCGAGCAGCGTCTGTTCGAAGAGGCGGGCGGCGAGGTGCGTCCGCTGGCGGAGCTCACCCCCGTCGAGCTGGCCGCCATCTATACCGACCTGTTCGAGCGCCGCTGGGGCTTCGAGGTGCCAGGCAAGTCCCACCTGGCCGAGGTCTTCGGCCTGTTGCAGGATTTCCTGCGTGGCTCGCTGCTGATGCTGGACGGTTTTCCCGTGGCCGTTCAGGTGCTGTACAGGGTCGAGTCGTTAGACTGGATCAGCTACGAGTACATCAATGGTGGTGTCGACCCCCGCACCCATCATTTCAGCCCCGGCAGCGTTCTCAGCTTCATCAATACCCAGGCTGCCTGGGCGGATGCGCGGAGCCTGGGCAAGCCCCTGCGTTATTCCTTCGGCCGAGCCGATTGCGAATACAAGGACCGCTGGTGCCATCGTGTGCCGGTATACCAGTCATGACTAGGCTCCTATGTCCAATCGCAAGCAAGAGTTGTTGAGGCGTCACCGCCGTAACAAGCGTCTAGTGCTTTCTCTCGCTGTCCTTGTCATGGCGGCGTTCTTAGACAACAGTGTCGTCAATATCGGCCCCTGGTGGGTGGCGCCCTTGCTGGCGCTGGCATTCTGGCTGATCCACGAGGCCTGGTTCGCCGATCACTTGTTCTATTCACCCGCGGAATCCTATGAGTACGCCTTCCCGCCGGGGACTCCCTGCCTGCCGATTGAAATCGTGGCGGGCGTGCCGAGGCCTGCGACCGGGACTGCTCTGCCTGCCGGCAGTGAAACCCTGATCCTGAAGGTGAGGGTGCGCAGCACCTGGCTTGGTTGTTTGTTCGATCCGCGCATCCACATCGACGGGCCGGATCTGGCTGACCGGCAGGATTTCGAACGGCGCTGCAGTGGCTGGCGTTACCTGAACCTTTCTGGCTGCGAAGCTGCACTGAACGCCGGGGCGATCCGGCTGCGAGGACGTTTCCTGCGTATGGCGCCAGAGGCAGAACTCTATTGCTTCAGCAATCCGGACTATGCACAGCGTCGGGCGATGGTCATCGCCCCCCATGCCGACGATGCGGAGCTCGCGGCGTTCGGTTTCTACAGTCGCTGCCGTGAGGTTTCCATCGTGACGCTCACCCAAGGAGAGATCGAGGCCAGGTACTACCGCAGATTGGGGCTCGACAAGGAGGGTGCCGCCCGTTTGAAAGGTCGCCTGCGCGCCTGGAACAGCCTGGCCGTACCCTTGTGGGGTGGCGTGCATGGACACGACTGCCTGCAGCTCGGTTACTACTGCCTGCGCCTGGCGGAAATGCGGGCCAGCCCGGATCAGGCTTTCGGTTCGCTGGAGTCGGGGGAGCGGGATATCCGCAATGTACGCCGGCTCAATGAGCGCCCCTTGCCGGGCGATCGCGACGGTGCTTCCAGCTGGAAGAACCTGATTGCCGATCTGGTCTGCCTGCTGGAACACTACCGCCCGGAGGTATTGCTGGTCCCCCATCCCGAGCTCGATCCCCACGCGGACCATGTGCATGCGACGATCGCCGTCGATGAAGCCATCGGCTGCTCCAATTGGAAGCCGGCCGTCCAGCTCCTCTACGCTAACCATCTGTATGACAACGATCGCTGGCCCATGGGGCCGGCCGATCATGGCGTTGCACTCCCGCCCGTGTTCGGTACGTTGCCGTCGCATGCTCTCTGGAGCCCGCAGCTTTCGCCGGAAACCTGCCTGGACAAAGCCATGGCGCTGGCCATGCAGCATGATCTGCAGGTTCCCTTGCCTTTGAAGAAGCGCATCCGCCGGCATATCCAGCGCATTCTGATTGGCCGCCGCTGGCCTACCACGGGCAACGATGAATTCTTCCGCAAGGCCGTGCGTCGGCACGAGCTGTTCTGGGTGCGCAAGCTGTAGCCGTAGTTGGCCGTGTGTCCCTGCTGCCTGGCGCTCGGCTCTCGCATGTTATGATCGCTGCCGTTTCTCTTCCTCTCCGGAGCCTCCATGAAGCTGTCCATGCCCCGTTTCGACCAAGCCCCCGTTCTGGTGGTGGGCGATGTCATGCTCGATCGCTACTGGCATGGCGGTACGTCACGGATTTCGCCGGAGGCGCCGGTGCCGGTGGTCAAGGTCGAGCAGATCGAGGATCGTCCCGGTGGCGCGGCCAACGTGGCGTTGAACATCGCCGCGCTGGGCGCTCCCGCTTCGTTGGTGGGGGTGGCTGGTGAGGATGAGGCGCGCCAGAGCCTGGCCGACAGCCTCGCTGCGGCGGGTGTGCGGGCACATTTCCAGTGCCTCGAGCACCAGCCGACCATCGTCAAGCTACGGGTGATGAGCCGTCATCAGCAACTGCTGCGCATGGATTTCGAAGAGCCATTCGATACCGATCCGGATGCCTTGCTCGCTGAGGTGGAAAGCCTGCTGGCCGGGGTCAAGGTGCTGGTGCTGTCCGACTATGGCAAGGGGGCGCTGAAGAATCACCAGGCACTGATCCAGGCGGCTCGCCGCCGTGGCATTCCGGTGCTGGCCGATCCCAAGGGCAAGGATTTCGAGATTTACCGTGGTGCTTCGCTGATCACACCCAACCTTGGCGAATTCGAGGCGATCGTCGGGCATTGTACCGACGAGGCCGAGCTGGCGACCAAGGGCGCCGAGCTGATGCGCCAGCTGGAGCTGGGCGCATTGCTGGTGACCCGCGGTGAGCATGGCATGACCCTGCTGCGCCCCGAGCATGCACCGCTGCACCTGCCGGCGCGGGCGCGCGAGGTCTTCGACGTGACCGGTGCCGGCGACACGGTGATTTCCACGCTCGCCGCCTCCCTGGCCGCCGGCGAGGAACTGCCGCAGGCGGTGGCGCTGGCCAATCTGGCCGCCGGCATCGTGGTCGGCAAGCTCGGCACTGCCGCTATCAGCGCACCGGAGTTGCGCCGTGCGGTGCAGCGCGAGGAGGGCTCCGAGCGCGGCGTGATGACCGTCGAGCAGTTGCTGACCGTCGTCGAGGACGCCCGCGCGCAGGGCGAGAAGATCGTCTTCACCAACGGCTGCTTCGACATCCTGCATGCGGGGCACGTGACCTATCTCGAACAGGCGCGCGCCCAGGGCGATCGGCTGATCGTCGCGGTCAACGACGATGGCTCGGTCAGCCGCCTGAAGGGCCCGGGGCGACCGATCAATTCGGTGGATCGCCGCATGGCGGTGCTGGCCGGTTTGGAAGCGGTGGACTGGGTGGTGTGCTTCGCCGAGGACACGCCGGAAAACCTGTTGGCCCAGGTCCGTCCCGATGTGCTGGTCAAGGGCGGCGACTACGGCGTCGACCAGGTGGTCGGGGCCGAGCTGGTCAAGGCCTATGGCGGCGTGGTGAAGGTGCTGGGGCTGGTGGAGAACAGCTCGACCACGGCCATCGTCGAGAAGATCCGCAAGGCGTAGGACGGGGTTGCAACCCGCCGATGCGTGCAATGATCGCGCGGGTTTCACCGCCCTACGTGCTGTAGGAAGCCCGCCTGTGGGGCGATGCTTTCAAGCTTCTGGCTGGCCTGGTGCCGGCAATCGCCGCGGGGGCGCGCCTATCGGCGCCGCAGCTTTCAGCGCGCCAGGGCAACCGGCCGGGCAGCCCACCAGTCCCTCCAACGGACGCGTTCGTCACGTACTATCCAGCCGTCCTGCCGGGCGAAGCTTTCCGAGAGCCACAGCCCCCGCGTGCCCACCGGGCTGAACTGGCCGTTGCGCAGTTGCAGCAGCTGATCCTGGGGCTGCCCCTGATGCAGCGGGATCAGGTAGAGGTCCGGCCGGCTGCGCTCCAGGCGGGCCACCAGCCGGCCGTCCTCGAGGCGTTCGTCGACGTGGAACAGGCTCAGTTGGCGCGCTTCCTTCGGCAGTTCCAGGCGCATGTCGTAGACCAGTTGCAGCGAGGCGGTCGGCAGGTGTACATAGGCGCGCGGGCGCTCCATCAGCACCATGTTGCCGCAGTGCACCGGGCGCGTGGCGCCCGACTGCGAGGCGAGCTTGAAGTGCACCGCTTCGCGATACTGAAGGCTGCTTTCGTACGGCGTGGGCAGCCAGGTATCGCCGAAGCGCCCGGCGAGCCAGCCTTCCGGGGTTTCCAGCAGGCACTCCTCGGCGATTTCCTGGATGGCGGTGAGCAGCGGCAGGTTCAGCTCGTGTGCCGGGACGTAGCCGGAAATCAGCTTGAGCACCACGTCGCCCCGGTCCAGGCGCTGCTGGCGGACCAGGACCCAGAATTCGCGGCCCTGCCAGCTGAGGGTCAGGCGTACCGAGACGCCGAGGTTGGCCAGCTCGATGGCGAAATGACCGGGGGTGGGCACCTCCACCGGGCGGCGCCGCTCGATCACCTCGCTGAAGTTCAGGGGGCGGCCCAGGCTCTGGTAGCTCAGGCTGTCCGGGCTGGCTTCGACGTATAGTGGCAGGGTCTTGAATGCGGCAGGGCTCTTGCGCAGCAGAACTCTCGGCATCCGGCTCCTCCTTGCGTCGCTCGGCCGCTGGGCGGCATCGGGTGGTATCGCCCCCTGGGGCGGGAGGAAAAGACTAGCCCAGTTGCCGCTCAATTGCCCATCAGGACGGCGGCCGCAGCATGCACGTTGTCGGTGAGGTGGCGCGGGTTGATGGTGCCGATGATGGCGCCGCTCACGCCGGGTTGCCGGAACAGCAGCTCGAAACTGCGTCGTACCGGATCTTCGCCCGACCCGAGGCAGGCGTGGCCGCTGGCCAGGGCTTTCTTGATCAGAATGCCCTTGCCGTGGGTCGCGGCATAGTCGATCACCGGGCGTTCGGCCTGTTCGTTGAGGTTGTAGGTCACCATCGCGCAATCGCCTTGCTCCAGCGCCAGCAGCCCGCCTTCGACGGTCTTGCCGGAGAGGCCGAACGCCAGGATCTTGCCTTCGCGCTTGAGCTCGGCGAGAGTCGGGTAGACCTCGCTATGTTGCAGGATTTCCAGATCGTTGCCGCTCGAATGCACCAGTACCAGCTCGATCCGGTCGGTGCGCAGGCGCTTGAGGCTGCGTTCGACGGAGAAGCGCGTGTGTGCAGCGGAGAAGTCGAAGCGTGACTGGCCGTTCTCGAACTCCTCGCCCACCTTGCTGACGATCACCCATTCGTCGCGCTGGCCGGCCAGCAGCGGCCCAAGGCGCTCCTCGCTGACACCGTAGGCCGGTGCGGTGTCGATCAGGTTGATCCCCAGCTCGCGGGCGAGCGCCAGCAACTGGCGTGCCTGCACGTCGTCGGGAATGGCGAAGCCATTGGGATACTTCACGCCCTGGTCGCGGCCCAGCTTGACCGTGCCCAGGCCCAGCGGGGAGATCGTCAGGCCGGTGCTGCCGAGCGGACGATGCAGGCCATGCAGGGTCTTGTTCATGGCAGCAGGCCCTCCCAGAACGGTTTGCTCAGCGCTGGGCGCGGCAGTGGCGGTGGTGCGGGATGCTCGCCGGGACGAATGCCGTCGCGGGCGAGGGCGGCTTCGACGCGGTCGGAGAAGTCCGGCGACAGCGCCAGCTTGGTCGGCCAGCCGACCAGCAGGCGACCCTGCTCGGCCAGGAAAGCATTGTCCGGGCGGGCCAGGCTGGATTGCGCCGGCTCGGCGCGGTCGACGCGCAGGGTGGCCCAGTGCGCGGCGGAAAGGTCGATCCAGGGCACCAGTTCGGCCAGTTCCTGCTTCGCCGCGGCGATCTGGCGGGCCTCGTCGCGCGCCACGCCCTCGGCTTCGGCCAGGTCGCCGCCGAGATACCAGACCCACTGACCGTCCGCTGCCGGGTGGCTGGTCACCGTGACCCGTGGCTTGGTTCCGCCACCCAGGCAGTGGGCATAGAGCGGTTTGAGCGTCGGCGCCTTGAGCATCACCATGTGTAGTGGCCGGCGTTGCATGGCCGGTTGCTGCAGGCCCAGCGCGGCGAGCAGTTCGGCAGTGCCGCCACCGGCGCTGAAGACGATCCGTTGCGCGCGGATCGCTCGTCCATCGACACATAGGCCGACCAATTCGTCGCCTTCACGCAGCGGCTCGATCCGTTCGCCTGCCAGCAGGCTGTCGCCGGCCAGCTCCGCCAGGCGGGCAATCAGGCTCGGCACGTCCAGCACCAGCTCGCTGAGGCGGTAGACCTTGCCCTTGAACCGTGGGTGCTGCAGCGCCGGTGGCAGCTCGTCGCCCTTGACCTGGCCGACCCGCGAGCGCACGGCCTTGCTGGCGAAGAAGCTGGTGAGGTTGCCGGCCAGGGTGCCCGGCGACCACAGGTAATGCGCATCGGACAGCAGGCGGACACCGCTGAGGTCCAGCTCGCCGCTACCCTCGAGCGCCTCGCGCCAGCGCCGCGGCATGTCGGCGATGGCTTCGGAGGCGCCGGTCAGCGCGCCGTGCAGTGCGTACTTGGTGCCGCCGTGGATGATGCCCTGGGATTTCACGCTCTGTCCGCCGCCCAGTGCACCTTTCTCCACCAGCAGTGTGGCGAAACCCTGCTGGCGCAGGCGTGCATTGAGCCAGAGGCCGGCGACACCGCCGCCAACGATGAGGACGTCGGTGCTGAGGGATTCGGGCATGGGCAGACCTCGCCTGTAAAGCTGTAAATACGGGGCGGCAGTATAACCCGGAGCCCGGCCAGCGCCGTCATGGGGCCGGTGTGCACTGGCTGCTTTGTTGCTGTTGTGGGAGGCCCGCCCCGGGGCGATGCTTTTGATTCTCGGGCAGGCCTGCGGCCTGCATCGCCGCGAGGTCGCGCCTCCCACAGGGGACGGTTGTGCTGGCTGCTTTTTGTGGGAGGGTCGCCCCGGGGCGATGCTTTGAGACTCGCCAGGCTCGCGGGCAGGTATGAAGGCCCTAAGGCCGCCGTTCCCCATTTGGCGCGCATACACTGACCAGCTTCCAGCTTCCAGCTTCCAGCTTCCAGCTTTCGAGTAAACTCCGCCTCCATGAACCGTACCCTCTATACCCTGCTGTTCCATCTCGGCCTGCCCCTGATCTTCCTGCGTCTGCTCTGGCGTGCCTGGCGCGCGCCGGCTTACGCGCGGCGCATCGGCGAGCGCTTTGCCATCGGCCTGCCGCCGCTCGCGCCGGGCGGTATCTGGGTACATGCGGTATCGGTGGGCGAGAGCATCGCCGCAGCGCCGCTGATCCGCGAACTGATGGCGCGTCACCCCGGGCTGCCGATCACCGTCACCTGCATGACGCCGACCGGCTCGGAGCGCATCCAGGCGCTGTTCGGCGACCGGGTACAGCACTGCTACCTGCCCTACGACCTGCCGTGGGCCGCGGCGCGTTTTCTCGATCGCGTGCGGCCGAGGCTGGCGGTGGTGATGGAAACCGAGCTCTGGCCCAACCATATCCACCAGTGCGCACGCCGCGGCATTCCGGTGGCGCTGGCCAATGCGCGGTTGTCCGAGCGCTCGGCCCGCGGCTATGCGCGCTTCGCCCGGCTGACCGCGCCGATGCTGGCCGAGCTGAGCCTGATAGCAGTGCAGACTGCGGCCGAGGCCGAGCGCTTTCGCCAGCTGGGTGCGCGCCCGGCAAGCGTCGAGGTGACCGGTTCGATCAAGTTCGACCTGAGCATCGATCCGGCACTGCTGGAGCGGGCGGCGGCGTTGCGCACGCAGTGGGATGCCCGGCAGCGGCCGCTGTGGATCGCCGCCAGCACTCATGTCGGCGAGGACGAGATCGTCCTGGCGGCGCACCGGCAGTTGCTGGCGCAGCATCCGCAGGCCCTGCTGGTGCTGGTGCCACGGCACCCGGAGCGCTTCGCCGCGGTGGCCGAGCTGTGCCGCAAGGAGGGTTTTGCCAGCGTGCGGCGCTCCCAGGGCGAGGCGGTCGGCGCCGGGATCGAAGTGCTGGTCGGCGACACCATGGGCGAGCTGCTGTTTCTCTATGCGCTGGCGGATGTCGCCTTCGTCGGCGGCAGCCTGGTGCCCAATGGCGGGCACAACCTGCTGGAGCCGGCGGCACTGGGCAAACCGGTGCTCAGTGGCCCGCACCTGTTCAATTTCCTCGAGATCGCCGCGCAGCTGCGTGACGCCGGTGCGTTGCGGGAAGTGGCCAGTGCGGCCGAACTGGCGAGTGCGGTCGAGGCGCTCTGGAGCGATCCGCCCCTTGCCGAGCGGATGCGTACGGCGGGACTGATGGTGTTGCGGAACAATCAGGGCGCGCTGCAGCGGTTACTGGCGGGGCTGGAGCGGTTGGTTCGATAGCGCGCACCGACCCAGCCTTCACATTTCTTTTGGCAGTCCTTCGGCCTGCATCGCCGCGAGGTCGCGCCTCCCACAGGGTTCGGTGTGCACCGGCTGCTTTGAGTGGGAGGCCCGCCCCGGGGCGATGCTTTCAAGATGGCAGGCCTGCGAGGGTGCCCCCTAATAATCCATCCGCACCGGCTGGCCGATGGTCTGCGGCAGGTCCGGCGGCAGGAAGTCGCTATCCGGGTCGTAGTCGGGCTTGAGGTAGGCGGCCAGCTCCTGCAGGTCGCCCGGGTTGAGCGTACCGGCGGCCTGTTTCAGGCGCAGGTTGTCGAGGATGTAGTCGTAGCGTGCGTCGTTGTAGTCGCGCACGGCCGCGTACAGCCGGCGCTGGGTGTCGAGCACGTCGACGATGTTGCGGGTACCCACCTGGTAGCCGATCTCGGTGGCTTCCAGGGCGCTCTGGTTGGAGATGATCGACTGCCGGCGCGCCTGTACCTGTTCGATATCGGTGTTCACCGCCCGGTGCAGGTTGCGCGTGGTTTCGACCACCTGCCGGCGCAGGCTTTCGCGCTGCTGTTCGCTCTGGCTGAGCAGGTGATAGGCCTCGCGGCTCTGCGAGCTGGTCAGGCCGCCGCTGTAGATAGGGATGTTCAGCTGCAGGCCGATGCTGCGCTGCTCGGCATCGCCGGTGTAGCGCGGCAGGTCGAAACCCGGAATGCTTTGGGTATTGCTGAACCCCAGCAAGTCATTGTCGCCCTTGCGGTAGGACGCCACCGCATCGAGCGTCGGCGCATGGCCGGCGCGGCGCTGGCGCAGGGTCTCCTCGGCGGCGGTCACCGCGTAGTTCACCGCCAGCAGGTTGAGGTTCTGCTGCGTGGCGGTATCGACCCAGGCCTTGGCGTCGTTCGGCGTCGGCGCCAGCACCGGCAGGGTGTGGCGGATGCCTTCCAGGGCGATGTATTCGCGGTTGGTCAGGGTGAACAGCGCCTGGAAGGCGTCATCCACCTGGCGTTGGGCGATGAGGCGGTTGGCGCGTGCGGTATCGAAGCCGGCCTGGGCCTCGAGCACATCGGTACGGTCGGACAGGCCGACCTCGAAGCGCTCGTTGGCCTGGTCCAGTTGGCGCTTGAATGCGGCTTCCTCGGCCTTCAGCGCGGCCAGGTTGTCCTGCGCGCGCAGCACCGCGAAGTAGGCCTGGGCGCTCTGCAGGATCAGGTCCTGTTCGGCGACCGAATATTCCAGTGCCGCCTGCTCGCCGACGGCTTCGGCGGCCTTGAGCTGGAACCAGCGGTCGGCGCGGAAGAGCGGCTGGCTCAGGGTGGCCTGGTAGGCGGTGCCGCTGCGTGACAGCGAGCTTGAGCCCATGCTGGTGTCCACGTCGGTCTCGGTATCGCTCAGGTCGGCACCGGCGCTGAGGTTGGGCAGCAAGCCCGCTCGCGCCTGGGGCACGACTTCCTGGCGGGCGCGGAACTGCGCGCGGGCCGCGGCCAGGTCGGCGTTGTTGTTGACGGCTTGCTGATAGACGCTGACCAGGTCGGTCTTGCTGGCGAGCGGAACGGGGCTTTCCGCCCAGGCCGCTCCGCTGGAGAGGGCGGCCACGGCAAGAGCCAGGGGAAGTCTGCGCAGCATTTTGGATTCATCCTGAACAAAGCTGATGGGCAAGGCTAAGCGGCACGTGGCGGAGGGTCAAGGCGGGCGTACGCGCCGTCCGCCGGGTTTCGACGCGCATGGCATCGGGGCGCGAAAATGACCGAACGGTCGGCGATTTGCTCCGGCGCGATGGTTTTCCCTGCGGCTCTTGATTAGACTCACTCCCGTTCTTGTCGGGGTGCCTTGAAGCGAAGGCTGAGATCGGACAGTTCCGGATCCCGTTGAACCTGATCAGGTTAAGGCCTGCGTAGGGAACAAGATGTCCTCGCCCGCCTCTTGGCGAGTCTCTAGCCGCCGCTGCGGCGCCCCCGATGCCCTTGATCCGCCGTGTTGCTCAGGTTCGCTCCGACATTTCCCCAGGAGAAGCCGATGAGCGTGCAAACCAACAAGAACCTGAGCGAGTCCGCCCAGGTCGACCAGCAGTCCATCCAGCCCTTCCCGCGTTCGCAGAAGGTCTATGTGCAGGGCACACGAGCGGATATCCGCGTGCCGATGCGCGAAATCAGCCTCGATGTCACGCCCACGGACTTCGGTGGCGAGATCAACGCCCCGGTCACCGTCTACGACACCTCCGGCCCCTACACCGACCCGAATGTGCAGATCGACGTGCGCAAGGGCCTGGCCGACGTGCGCAGCGCCTGGATCGAGGATCGCGGCGACACCGAGAAGCTGCCGGGGCTGACCTCCGAATTCGGCCAGCGCCGCCTCAACGACGCCGAACTGACCGCCATGCGCTTCGCCCACGTGCGCAACCCGCGCCGGGCCAAGGCCGGTCACAACGTCAGCCAGATGCACTATGCCAAGAAGGGGATCATCACCCCGGAGATGGAATTCGTCGCCATTCGCGAGAACATGAAGCTGGCCGAGGCCCGCGAGGCCGGGCTGCTCAAGGAACAGCACGCCGGCCACAGCTTCGGCGCGTCGATTCCCAAGGAAATCACCCCCGAGTTCGTCCGCCAGGAAGTCGCCCGCGGCCGCGCCATCATCCCGGCCAACATCAACCACACCGAGCTGGAGCCGATGATCATCGGCCGCAACTTCCTGGTGAAGATCAACGGCAATATCGGCAACTCGGCGCTGGGCTCCTCCATCGAGGAAGAAGTGGCCAAGCTGACCTGGGGCATCCGCTGGGGTTCGGACACGGTGATGGACCTGTCCACCGGCAAGCATATCCACGAGACCCGCGAGTGGATCATCCGCAACTCGCCGGTGCCGATCGGCACGGTGCCGATCTACCAGGCGCTGGAGAAGGTCAATGGCATCGCCGAGGATCTGACCTGGGAGCTGTTCCGCGACACCCTGATCGAGCAGGCCGAGCAGGGCGTGGACTACTTCACCATCCATGCCGGCGTGCTGCTGCGCTACGTGCCGCTGACGGCCAAGCGCGTCACCGGCATCGTCTCGCGCGGCGGCTCGATCATGGCCAAGTGGTGCCTGGCGCACCATAAGGAGAATTTCCTCTACACGAACTTCGAGGAAATCTGCGAAATCATGAAGGCCTACGACGTCAGCTTCTCGCTGGGCGACGGCCTGCGCCCGGGCTCCATCGCCGATGCCAACGACGCCGCGCAGTTCGGCGAGCTGGAAACCCTCGGCGAACTGACCAAGATCGCCTGGAAGCACGATGTGCAGTGCATGATCGAAGGCCCCGGCCACGTGCCGATGCAGATGATCAAGGAGAACATGGACAAGCAGCTGGAATGCTGCGACGAGGCGCCGTTCTACACCCTCGGCCCGCTGACCACCGACATCGCCCCGGGCTACGACCACATCACCAGCGGCATCGGCGCGGCGATGATCGGCTGGTTCGGCTGCGCCATGCTCTGCTACGTCACGCCGAAGGAGCACCTCGGCCTGCCGAACAAGGATGACGTCAAGACCGGCATCATCACCTACAAGATCGCCGCCCACGCCGCCGACCTGGCCAAGGGCCATCCCGGTGCGCAGATCCGCGACAACGCCCTGTCCAAGGCGCGCTTCGAGTTCCGCTGGGAAGACCAGTTCAACCTCGGCCTCGATCCCGACACCGCGCGCGCCTTCCACGACGAGACGCTGCCGAAGGAATCGGCCAAGGTCGCGCACTTCTGCTCCATGTGCGGGCCGAAGTTCTGCTCGATGAAGATTACTCAGGAAGTGCGCGAATACGCTGCCGAGCACGGCCTGACCGACGAGCAGAAGGCTATCGAGGCGGGCTTCGCCGAGCAGTCCTCGCGCTTCAAGGACGAGGGCTCGGTGATCTACAAGCAGGTGTGACCGGCGAGGCGTGGCGAAGCGGGCCGGTGGAGTCCGGTCCGCTTCCTGTCCTCAGAGGTATTCCGCTTTCAGGATGCCCTTGAGCTGGTCATGGGGAATGAACAGCTCGGGGTGGCCGCTGGAGTAGGGCGCGATGCTGTAGACGTCGTACTTGAGCAGCACCCGATCCTTCAGCAGCGCGATATGCGCGGTCTGCTGGAACGGCCAGAAGTCGATGAATTCGGCATCCTGGGCATGCCCGTTCTCCGCCAGCCAGCGCTGGTGGGCCTGGCGTGCGACGCGCCAGAAGCTGCCTTCCTGCCCCGGGATCAGGACGTCCTCCAGGCGCAGTTCGCGGTCCCGCTTCCGGTCGTAGTTGATGAAGCCGCGCCCCGGCATGCCGTGGGCGCCGCCGGTATAGAGGTAGCTGGACAGCTCGACGACCAGGAGATCGCCATGCTGTTCGCGCAGCTTGGCCTGCAGGTAGCTGCTCCAGTTCGGCTCGGCAGTGCTGAGGAAGCGCTCCTGGTAGCCCTGCAGCGACTCGGGCAGCCGGTCGTCCGGAGCGTTGACGGTCATCCGCCGCAGGCGCTCGTCGATGAGCCGGTCCAGTGCTGGTTCGTCGGCGAACTGCAGGCTGTCGATGTTCACCAGCGGGCAGCTTTCCTCGTGGCAACCGGCCGGGCGCTGCTCGCTGAGGTTCCGGTGGACCTCGACGGAGCGCTCCGGGACAAGGTGCTGGCAGGCGCTCAGCAGCAGGGTGAGGATGACCAGGGTGATGGCGTTGCGGGTGGTGGCGGATGGGGTCATGGTTCGTCCATACGTGACGGTGCGCTTTCGATTGCCGAGGGGGCGCGAAGTTCGCGACACGCGGTCGGCGGAGTTTTCTCTGCGCGCGGTGGTCTGCAAAGGACTGCGCGGCAAATGTCGCCATGCGACGTTGCGGGACTTGGCAAGGGACCATCGTCCGCGTCCGCGTCCGCGTCCGCGTCCTGCCGTCCTGCCGTCCTGCCGTCCTGCCGTCCGGCCAGGGCGACATGTGGCGCAGCGACGCGGCTTGCGACGAGGCGGGAACAGACCCTACGATGACCACGGAGACCGCTCACGAAGTGACGGCTGTAGTCAGTCCGATGCTGCCTCGAAGAGGCTGGCGGCGGATCAACCGATATGTGAGTAGTGCCCCATGAGCGAGACCTTCAAGCCCGGCCCGGATGATGTCGAGATCCTTCGTCGAGAGCAATGCTTCAGCGGTTTCTACCGGCTGGAACGCCTGCACCTGCGTCATCGCCAGTTCAGCGGGCTGATGGGCGCGGAGCTGAGCCGCGAGCTGTTCGTGCGCCACGATGCCGTCTGCGTACTGCCCTACGACCCGCGTCTGGACCGGGTCGTGCTGATCGAGCAGTTCCGTGTCGGGGCGCTGGGCAAGGTCGAGAATCCGTGGCTGATCGAGCTGGTGGCCGGGTTGATCGACAAGGACGAGCAGCCCGAGGAGGTCGCACGGCGCGAGGCGGTCGAGGAGGCGGGGCTCGAGTTGGGGGCGCTGTGGCCGGTCAGCCAGTATTTTCCTTCGCCTGGCGGCAGCGACGAGCGTGTATACCTGTACGTCGGCCGCTGCGACAGCGAAGGCGTCGACGGCATCTTCGGCCTGGCCGAGGAGGGGGAGGACATCCGCGTGCACGTCTGGCCCCTGCAGCAGGCGCTGCAGGCCGTGGACGATGGGCGCATAGACAATGCTGCGAGCATCATCGCCCTGCAATGGCTGGCCTTGAATCGCGAGCGGGTGCGGGGGGAGTGGACATGAGAACGGTGCGTGAACGTTACCGAGTCGACCTGCTCGAACTGCAGGCAGCCTGCGAGGCCAACTACCTGCGGCTGATGCGCTTGCTGCCGCAGATGCGCCAACCGTGCGAGACACGCCGCATCGCCATCAGCCAGGGCGACCTGCTGCTCGGCGTGCTGGTGCTCGAGGTGCTGGAAAGCTGCCCCTACACCACCACCCTGCGGGTCAGCCAGGAACACTGCCTGAGCTGGCTGCCGGTGCCGCAGATGGAGGTGCGGGTGTACCACGATGCGCGCATGGCCGAGGTCGTTCGCGCGGAGAACACGCGGCGCTTCCGCGGCATCTACCACTACCCCAACGCGCAGATGCATCAGCCGGACGAGAAGAATCAGCTCAACCTGTTTCTCGGCGAATGGCTGGGGCATTGCCTGGCCTGCGGGCACGAACTGGAGCCGGTGGTCTGATCCGTTAGAAGCACGGAGCACCAGGAGGGTGCGAATGTCTAGGCCCAGGGAGTGGTCGCGCGGTTCTGTGATCCAGGCCCACATCCCGAGGTTTACCCCTCCGATTGGCTCCTACCATAATTCCGTTGCGATTTCGCTCGAGGAGAAGGGCCTTGCCTGGTGCGTCCCTGACTGCTGTTGAAGATTCGGTATTGCTGGTGCAGCTTACCGACAGCCACCTGTTCGCCGAGGCGGACGGCAAGCTGCTGGGCATGGATACCTGCGACAGTCTGCGGCAGGTGATCGAACTGGCCATCGACGAGCAGCCGCGTATCGACCTGGTGCTCGCCACCGGCGACCTGTCGCAGGATGGTTCGGTGGCGTCCTATCAGCGTTTTCGCCGCATGGCCGAACGCATCGAGGCGCCGGCCCGCTGGTGCCCCGGCAATCACGACGAATTGTGTGCAATGCGCGAGGCGACCCGCGGCACCGCGCTGATGGAGCCGGTGCTCGAGCTCGGCGGCTGGCGGGTGGTCATGCTCGATACCCTGGTGGCCGGTTCGGTGTACGGCATGCTGCGTGGCGATCAGCTCGAACTGCTCGAGCAGGCGCTGCGCGAGGCCCCCGATCAGCATCACCTGGTCTGTCTGCACCACCATCCGGTGTCCATCGGCAGCCGCTGGATGGACAGCATCGGGCTGCGCAACCCCGAGGCGCTGTTCGAGGTGCTGGATCGCCATAGCAATGTCCGCGCCCTGCTCTGGGGGCATATCCACCAGGAATTCGACCAGTGGCGCAACGGCGTGCGCCTGCTGGCGTCGCCCTCCACCGGCGTGCAGTTCGCGCCGCGCAGCGAGGCTTTCCAGATCGATAGCCAGGCGCCGGGCTACCGTTGGCTGCGCCTGTATGCCGATGGCCGCCTGGAGACCGGGGTCTCGCGCGTCAGCGGTATCGATTTCGAGGTGGATTACAGCGTCAAGGGATATTGAAGGCCGTAGGGGGCGGGGCAGATTCGCGAAGGGGTGTTACGCCCGCGGATGGGTATGTCTCGCAGGCATGGCTCGCCCCCGCGGATATGCTGAAGGCCTTCTTGTAGGCGCGGGCCATGCCCGCGAAAAGGCAGCCGCACCTGTCCCTGGGGTTGTTCGCAGGCATGACCTGCTCCTACAGGGGTAGTCGGCGTAGGGTTGCGAATGTGAATGCGTTGTCTCCCATGGGCTTCACGGGTTGCAGGAGGTATCGGCTGCCTTGTAGCCTTGCCCTTTTTCCATCGAACTGTATCCATGTCCAGTTGCCCGCCCTCGATCCTCTATATCCACGGCCTCAACAGCTCGCCGCTCTCGCAGAAGGCCAGCCGGCTGAGCGTCGCGCTGGACGGTCTCGGCCTGGCCGATCGCCTGCGGGTTCCGGCCTTGCACCATCATCCCCGGCAGGCCATCGCACAGCTCGAGGCCTGCATCGCCGAGCTCGGGCGCCCCGTGCTGGTCGGCAGCTCGCTTGGCGGCTACTATGCGACGCACCTCGCCGAGCGTCATGGCCTGAAGGCCCTGTTGATCAATCCAGCGGTGACGCCGCACCGACGATTCGACGGCTATCTCGGGCCGCAGACCAATCTCTACAGTGGCGAAGTCTGGGAACTCACCAAGGATCACGTGGCGGCGCTGGCCGAGCTGGAAACCGCGCCACCGCAGGATACCGGGCGCTACCAGGTATGGCTGCAGACCGGTGACGAAACGCTCGACTACCGCGATGCGGAGCGCTTCTATCGCGGCTGTGCGCTGCGCATCCAGGCCGGCGGCGACCATGGTTTCCAGGGCTTCGACGAGCGCCTGCCGGCGCTGCTGGCCTTTGCCGGCTTCGACCCGCAGACGTGGCAGGGGCGGCTCTGAGCGCAATGGCCTCGACCACTGGGCGCAGGCAGACGTCCGCAGCTCGGCGAGCCTGCCCGGCAGGCGCCACTCCTGGTCGGTGCGCCGATTTTTTCGCGGCCCGCACGGGCCGATCGTTCAGAACATAAGGACAGTGCCAGACAGATGTCGTATACCGCAGAAGCCATCGAGGTCCTCTCCGGCCTCGATCCGGTGCGCAAGCGCCCGGGCATGTACACCGACACCACGCGGCCCAACCACCTGGCCCAGGAAGTCATCGACAACAGCGTCGACGAGGCCCTCGCCGGGCATGCCCGTTCGGTCCAGGTGATCCTGCACCAGGACAATTCGCTGGAAGTGATCGACGACGGCCGCGGCATGCCGGTGGACATCCACCCGGAAGAGGGCGTGCCGGGCGTCGAGCTGATCCTCACCAAGCTGCATGCCGGCGGCAAGTTCTCCAACAAGAACTACCAGTTCTCCGGCGGCCTGCACGGGGTCGGTATCTCGGTGGTCAACGCGCTGTCGACGCGGGTGGTGGTGACCGTCAAGCGCGACGGCAACGAGTACCGCATGAGCTTCGCCGACGGCTTCAAGGCCAGCGATCTGGAAATCGTCGGCAGCGTTGGCAAGCGCAACACCGGCACCAGCGTACAGTTCTGGGCCGACCCGAAATATTTCGACTCGCCGAAGTTCTCCATCAGCCGCCTCAAGCACGTGCTCAAGGCCAAGGCCGTGCTGTGCCCGGGGCTGAGCGTCAGCTTCGAGGACAAGAGCACCGGCGAGAAGGTCGAGTGGCATTACGAGGATGGCCTGCGCTCGTACCTGGTCGATTCGGTCAGCGACTTCGTCCGCCTGCCCGACGAGCCCTTCGTCGGCGCGCTGGCCGGCAACACCGAGGCCGTGGACTGGGCGCTGCTGTGGCTACCCGAGGGTGGCGACAGCGTCCAGGAAAGCTATGTCAACCTGATCCCCACCGCCCAGGGCGGTACCCACGTCAACGGCCTGCGCCAGGGTCTGCTGGATGCCATGCGCGAATTCTGCGAGTTCCGCAGCCTGCTGCCGCGCGGCGTGAAGCTGGCGCCCGAGGACATCTGGGAGCGTATCGCCTTCGTCCTCTCGATGAAGATGCAGGAGCCGCAGTTCTCCGGGCAGACCAAGGAGCGGCTGTCCTCGCGCGAGGCCGCGGCGTTCGTATCCGGCGTGGTCAAGGACGCCTTCAGCCTCTGGCTCAACGCCCATCCGGAACTCGGCCTGCAGTTGGCCGAACTGGCGATCAGCAACGCCGGGCGCCGCCTCAAGGCGGGCAAGAAGGTCGAGCGCAAGAAGATCACCCAGGGCCCGGCGCTGCCGGGCAAGCTGGCCGACTGCGCCGGGCAGGACCCGATGCGCGCCGAGCTGTTCCTGGTCGAGGGCGATTCGGCCGGCGGCTCGGCCAAGCAGGCGCGGGACAAGGAATTCCAGGCGATCATGCCGCTGCGCGGGAAGATCCTCAACACCTGGGAAGTGGACGGCGGCGAGGTGCTCGCCAGCCAGGAGGTCCACGACATCGCCGTGGCCATCGGCGTCGATCCGGGCGCTGCCGACCTCGCGCAACTGCGCTACGGCAAGATCTGCATCCTCGCCGACGCCGACTCCGATGGCCTGCACATCGCCACGCTGCTCTGCGCGCTGTTCGTCCAGCACTTCCGCCCGCTGGTGGAGGCCGGCCACGTCTACGTCGCCATGCCGCCGCTGTACCGCATCGACCTGGGCAAGGACATCTTCTATGCCCTCGACGAAGCCGAGCGCGACGGCATCCTCGAGCGCCTGGTGGCCGAGAAGCGTCGCGGCAAGCCGCAGGTGACGCGCTTCAAGGGCCTCGGCGAGATGAACCCGCCGCAGCTGCGCGAGACCACCATGGACCCCAACACCCGCCGGCTGGTGCAGCTGACCCTGGACGACGTCGACAACACCCGCGAGATCATGGACATGCTGCTGGCCAAGAAGCGCGCCGGCGACCGCAAGAGCTGGCTCGAATCCAAGGGCAACCTGGCCGAGGTGCTGGTTTGATCCGCCGCTGGTTAGGGTCCGTTGCCGTTTCGTCGCGAGCCGCGTTGCCGCGTCAAATGGCGCCAGGCAAGGCGCGGGACGCAGGTAATGGTGGTTCCCTTGCCAAGTCCCGCAACGCCGTATGGCGCCATTTGACGCGCAACCCTTCGGGCCGGGCCGGTTTTCGCGCGGTGCGGCGTTTTTCGTCGTTCATTTGGAATGACCACAAAAACGCCTGGAGCGTTTTGCGCGCAAGCCCCGAAGGGGTGAAGCACAGGGATGTGCTGAACAAACTTCACTCCTCATGCCTTGCTCCGCGCAAAAACCGGCTCCGGCGCGGCCGCGAACGAAGTGGCAACGGACCCTAGCGCTTTTGTGCCTCGCTGCGGCGCCGCTGTACGCCAGCGACGCACCGGTGGAACTGAAGCTGCTCAGCGAGCATCCGCTGGAAGGCATGCCCGACGGCAACCTCTCCGGCCTGGCCTGGTGCGGCGATGCGCTGTGGGCCGTGTCCGATCGCCAGGACGACCAGCTGTTTCGTCTGGATACCGGCACCACGCCCTGGCAGGCCGAGGCGGAGCGCTTCGAGTTGCCGCCGCCAGCGAACAGCGGCTTGCCCTGGGGCATGCGCATACGCGCCTGGGTCAGCGGCCAGGTGCGCGGCGGGCAGATGGACTTCGAAGGGCTCAGCTGCGACGCCCTGGGCAATCGCTATCTGGTCAGCGAGGCCCATGCCGCGGTGCTTCAGGTAAGTCCGGCCGGTACCGCGCAATGGCTGCCGTTGCCCGATTCGCTGGTGCGCCAGGCGCGCGCCAGCGGCATGCTGCTGCACTTCAACGCGATGCTCGAAGGCATTGCCGTCGACCCGAATGCCGAACGCCTGTGGCTGGCCGCCGAGCGCGAGCGCCGCGGGTTGTTGGTGCTGCATCGTCAGCAGAGCAGCTGGCAATGCACCGGCAGCTGTGTGCTGATGTCCGAAGGTGGCAGCGAACTGCCGCCGGCGGCACTGGGGGACACGCCGGTGTCGCGCAGTTTCTCGGCGCTGTCGTTCTTCGACGGCAAGCTGTTCGTCCTGGAACCATCGGCCTACCGGCTCTGCCGGCGCGACCCTGCCAGCGGAGCGGTCGAGCGCTGCTGGTCGTTCGCCGCCGAGGCGCTGACCGAGGAACGCCGCTACTCGGCGCTCTACGGCAACGTCGAAGCCTCTGGGTCGATGCCGAGGGCGCCTGGATCGGCGTCGACAACAATGGCATGCGGCGTGGCGACGGCGAGAAGCGCCCGGTCGTCTGGCGCTTCGCCGCGCCCGCGGGCGGCTGGAGCGCCCAGCGGTG